>NZ_CAXUBY010000058.1:0-16849 GCF_964249515.1 Eubacterium sp. 3_1_31 | reverse complement strand
ATATAGCTTAATGAATTCCCAAGAAAGGAAGATATTATTTAATTACCTGTTTCTTGGGTAATTAAATAATACAAGAAAAAGGATATGAAAAAAGCATGGTTGGTATTTACCTGTCTGTTGCTTTGTATGATGACGACAATCCCTGTCTGTGCGCGAGCAGGTGGGGGTGGAAGCAGTGGCTCTGGAGGAGGCGGAGGTTCTTATGATGGGAGCCATACAAGCAGTAAATATAACAGCGAAGACAATGGTAACAGTTTTGGCGGTATACTTCATATCACCCTCATACTGTTACTTACTAGCGGAAGCTATCTTGTTTATCGCAGTAAAGTATTCAAGAAAAGCAGACAGAGCAAAAAGTTGTTAAAAGAAATAGATGATTTAGATGCTATTTGGGATGAAGACCATATTTATGAAAGAGTAGAAGAAATATTTTATGCTGTTCAAAATGCTTGGACAACAAAAAGCCTAGAAGAACTTCAACCATACTTAAGTGATGCTTTAATGGAGAATTGGAAAACAAAACTCGATTGGATGGATATTCGCAGGGAGCGGAATATCTTAGAAAATATTCAATTGTTATCGCGTTCCATTGTAGGTATCTATGATGACATAGATGATCGTAAAGATATGGTTTGGTTCTATATAGAAGGTAAGATGATTGATTATACGATTCATGAGGATGATGGCAGCTTGCTTGATGGTGATAAGCAAGCACATTCTTTTGTGGAATTCTGGAAGTTGATTCGCAAGGATGATGAATTTTATCTTGATGAGATACGTCAAAAAGCAGAAATGAATGTACAGGATTTTGTGAATTTCAGTGAGGAATTAGGAAATGAAAACAATGGAAATCGTATGCGGCATCCTTCACGATGAAGATGGCTATTTGATTGCACGCAGAGGAAAAGGGATACATGAAAATATCTGGGAGTTTCCCGGTGGCAAGGTAGAAAATGGCGAAACGAAGGAAGAAGCAATTTTACGTGAGTTAAAAGAAGAACTGAATCTAACCTGTCAGGTGGAAGGTTATTTGACAAGTATCGATGATGTGCGTGAAGATGTCGTGTTACATGTACATGCATATAGATGTAAGGTAATATGTGGAGAAATGAAGTTGCGCGTGCATCATGAGGTATGCAAAGTAAGGTTAGATGAAATTTATGCGTATCCATTCGAAAAAGCAGATGCCCCGATCTTAGAAGCTTTGCGAGTATATGAAGGGAAAAGTGAGGAAAGCTAGTGTGATGCAGAGGGTGCTTGTTCTATAAGGAAAATAAAAGAACTGTTGTGGCAGTTCTTTTATTTAACTAATGGATTTTATATAGAGAAGGACTAGCTTTAGCAAGGAATCTTGGACAAGCAGAAGCAATGCTTTTATCTTTCTTCATAGGATGAAGATACTGTTGTCTTTTTGCTTGTATTCTTTCGTTTTCTGTATTTTAGAAACTGTTCTAGTAACAACACTGCGGCTATGTAAATAAAAAGAGGGAATGCAATCCTATAGTTTAGATCCCATAAAGCATGGCAGAAAATAGCGAGCCATAAAGAATGTGTTCTTTCAAATAAACATATGAAAATAACGGAAATTAGAATGCTTAACACCACAAACCCAAAGATGTCATTTGTATGGCCGCTCATAAGCACAGGAAGGTGTGCAGCAGTAAATAAGATACAACTCATAAGCCCGGCAAAACCCTTACCGCGCTTTGTTTTAAAGGTTGTATACACAATACCGCGATACATGATTTCTTCCCATACCCCGGTCATAAGTAGATACTCGACAACGGTATAAATAAAGCTTGCAGAATCTATGGTTAGATCGCTTGCTAGCAGAAAATAGATAAATATAGAAACTGCGATATACACGATAAGTCCAATAATAGGGGGCCAGAGCATTTGTAAATTCAGCCATTGTTTCATTTCCTTACGATAACAAGTAAAAGCCAGTAAAAGAATAGGCAGATAAGAAATTAAAGAAATACCGAATGACACGAATAAAGATTGCGATGTGGTATTGATAAATAGATAACGGAAAGCGGTAAGCCAACCGATGTACATAAGACAAAAAATAAAGACACTCTTTTCTTTCTTCAAAATTTGTTTCATAATTCTGCCTCCTATATATAAAGAAGATCGTGATATAATAGTTATAGTGTATCATTAAAAAAAGAAAAGATAAAGCTAGCCAATAGTTTATGCAGCATCTAAATAATAAAACATCTCCTCCATATGCATTAGAATATAGTATAATATATATAATCATAGAAAAGAGGGAACCGTATGCAAAAAACATCTGAAACAAAGGTCTTGCGTGATCCGGTTCATGGCTATATTCATGTGGATCTACAAGTCGTATGGGATTGTATCAATGCCAGAGAAATGCAGCGCTTACGTCGCATTCATCAACTTGGCGGTGATTTTCAAGTTTATCATACTGCAGAACATTCCCGTTTTTCACACTCTTTGGGGGTATATGAAATCGTTCGAAGAATGGTGTATGAAATTGACAGCATTGCAGAATCTTTAAGTGAATATGGCAAAGCAGTTGTTATGCTGGCCGGTTTGTTGCATGATATCGGTCATGGCCCATTTTCTCATGCCTTTGAGGATATTTCTCCCCTTAAGCATGAGGAATATACGGTTAAGATCATTTTAGAAGACAGTGAAATTCATCGCATTTTAGCCAATTGTGATCCCGAATTACCGAATGATGTTGCCAGCATCATTCGGTATGAGAACCCCAAAGAATGTCTAAATCAAATTGTCAGTGGACAACTGGATGCGGATCGTATGGATTACTTATTACGAGATGCTTACTTTACAGGGACAAGCTATGGGAAATTTGATTTAGAGCGCATTCTTAGAACTATTCGTTTAAAGGATGAACGTATTGTAGTAAAACAAAGTGGCATCCACAGTGTGGAAGATTATATCATGGCACGTTATCATATGTATTGGCAAGTATATTTACATCCGGTGGCACGCAGTTATGAGGCATTATTATCAATCATGTTTCAAAGGATGAAGGATGTTGCTAAAAAAGATCCGGATGTTTTGCGTGAAGTTTCGATGTTTCATCCCTTTTTGTTTAAAAAAGAACCTGATATTGAAGATCTCTACCAGATGGATGAACCAGCTGCCTTTTATGGTTTTTCCCGTTTATTGTATTGCGGTGATGAAATTTTGTGTGACATTGCATATCGTATCTTGAATCGTAAATTATTCGCTTATAAAACAATTGAAAGTGAAAAGGATTATACAGCAATCTGTGATAAAGTAGCGGCAATGGGATATGATCCTACTTATTATGTATATCGCGATGCAGTATCTCAGCGCCCTTACTCACCTTATTCTATTCAGGATAATCCTCATAATATTTTAGTATTACAAGAAGATGGCAGTATTAAAGAATTGAGTGAAGCAAGTGAAATCGTCAAAGCTTTAACAAGAGCTGATTTAAAGGAAGAACACAAAATTTATTATCCGATTGAACATTTAGCCAATGAAGATGTTCGTATTAAGACGAAAACACACAAAGATTATAAGGAATCCACCATCTGGCAATTATCAGAATAAGGTGTGACTCTTACAAGATAACGGTTACAAATTTAGCAATTTTACGATTTTCTAGTGAATTCAGATAAGGGATATGGTACAATGAATAAACAGAAAACATGAATGGAGATGAATGCGATGCAACCATCTGAATTAGATATCCTGGAAATCATTTCATCTGTAGGACAGGCACGAAGTTTTTACATTGAGGCTATTCAGGAAGCAAAAAGTAAAAATTATGAGGGATGCAATGAGCTTGTGCGTAAAGGAAATGAAATGTATGCGAAAGGTCATCGGATTCATCAACTCATGATCCAAGAGGAAGCAGGGGGCAACCATGTAGAGGTAAATTTATTATTGACCCATGCGCAAGACCAGCTTATGAGTGCTGAGAGCTTTAAGATTCTCTGTGACGAATTTGTGGATACCTATCGTCGTCTCGATGAATTAGAAACACAAATCCATCGTTAAAGATAAATCGTTGGAAGCCTTGTTTAGAAGCTAGAATCATAAAAATATACAGAAGTAGATAGGCGTGCTGCTTCTGTTTTTTTATTCTTAATATTTATGGTACGGTTATCAAGTGTTTATGCCTTTTGCCTCACAAAAGGTTTTCAACAGCGTTCCCTCAACACTTGAGAAAGCGAAAGGTCTGTGTTAAAATGCTCTCAGGAAATAACAGGAGATATGTAATGAAGAAAAAAGCGCTATTTTTTGATTATGATGGTACACTCATTTCTGATGAAACACATACGATACCCAAGAGTGCACGCAAAGTATTGAATAAATTGAAAGATAAAGGATATTTATTGTTTTTGAACACGGGAAGAACAAAAGCAATCCTTGACCCAATCATATCTGAATTGGATTTTGACGGACAAATCTTAGGTTGCGGCAGTTATATCGAATACCATGATAAAGTGCTGTATGATGTGGATGTTGATAAGCAATTATATGAGGCAATCATCCAAAAGGTTGCTGCGTGTCATGTCGATGCCTTCTTTGAGGGAACGCATGCTTTATATATGACACATGGCATTCAATCACCTAGATTATTAAATTTGTTGGAGCGTTATCATGATGCCAATATGGTGATGAAGTCCGTAGATGATTTGGAAGATGATTTTGTGAAGATGTTTGTCAGTTATCAGGATTTGGATAAGGAACAGGAATTTCATGATTTTATCATCCAAAACTTTGAATATATTGACCGTGGGCAGCATTGTGCAGAGTTGATTTTAAAAGGTCATTCTAAGGCAACCGGGATTCAATTCATTATGGATAAGCTGAATATTGATATTGAAAACTGTTATGTGTTCGGTGATAGTAATAATGATTTAGCAATGTTTCGTTTTGTGGAAAACAGTGCTTTGTTAGGCAACGCCAATGAGCATCTCCATGAAGAAGTCATGCATGTATGCAGTGATGTAGATCATGATGGTTTAATGGAAGCTGTCAATGCTTTTCAATTATTATAAAGAGCAATCGTAAAGTGTCCTTTCAGTAGGGCGCTTTTTATATACGCAGATATTCAAATATGATATTCTTAAAAAGAAAAGATGGGTTTTATCACAATAAAAAGGGATTCTTGTTATCGTAAGGGTAGATATTCTTGCCATTTTTTATGGTATGGTGTTGGATAAGCAAATGCTTTATTGTTGGTAAAGAAGATTGCTTTATCGGCTTTTGCAGTGCAACTTATCCCCATAAAATGCAGGTTATAGAAAGTAGCTTGTCTTAAAGCGTGAATTCGTTAAACTAAAAGTGAAGAGAGGGAAAGATCATGAAAATAAGGTTGCTGTGTAGAAAAGAAACAGTGGAAAAAGTAAAGGCGGCTATCCAAAAGGGGGATGTACAATTTGATGATCATGCGAGTATGGTCTTATATGAAATTAACCATGAGTATGATTACCTGTTGGTAAAAGATGGCGAAGAGCATATGCGCTTGGCAGTGGATGAGATCCTGTATATTGAAAGTATTTCCCAGGAAATACTCGTCCATGCGAAAAGTGGCTGTTATCGTAGTAAGAATACGATGTATCAATTAGAAGCAGGCTTGTATGAAAAAGGTTTTCTGCGTGTTCATAAAGCGTATATCGTCAATAAAAAAGCAATTCGAAGGATTCGTACCAATCTTTATATGAAATTCACACTGGTGTTGGATAATCAAGAGGAA
Source organism: Eubacterium sp. 3_1_31 (assembly GCF_964249515.1). Classification (NCBI taxonomy): domain Bacteria; kingdom Bacillati; phylum Bacillota; class Clostridia; order Eubacteriales; family Eubacteriaceae; genus Eubacterium; species Eubacterium sp. 3_1_31. The sequence goes on along the minus strand of NZ_CAXUBY010000058.1, from coordinate 11,118 downwards.
ATTGAAGTATCACGAAGCTATTATTACCGTTTCAAAGAAGAGATGGGTTTCTAGGAGGCGAACAAGATGAAAGAACAATTACAAAAAATTTTTGCGCCGCAGAGTACAGAAGGGTTTCTATGCATGCTAGGTATTGTGATCTTACTGGGGGTATTGTTGTATGCAGGTTATCGAAAATTTTATGAAAAGCGAATCAATCAAGTGTTGACAGGGAAAAAGGTGCGTATTCTTTCTTTGGAAGCAATCATGATCCTATACTTTATCGCAAGCGTGATTAGCGTATTGGTGTATATGGGAAATGTCTATGCATTACCAAACCAGCAGATTGTAGAAGAAACGTGTAATGTAGAAAATGGCTATGTTGACTTTGGAAATACAAGAGAAGGTGTAGAGAAAAAGATTCGCGAGTTGCAGAAGCAAGCGAAAACCACTTTTATTCATCAAGAGAAAAAGAATAAAGATGGAACGATAAGCATGTATGCGGAGGCAGATGGGAAATCCTATATTTATGCTATCGTATATCCTTACACATATCCTTTAGAAAATCGTGAGTTCTTTCATATATCGGTAAATAATGCAGGTATAGGCGCTAGCTTTTATCAAGAAAGGGTAAAAAGTGAGAATGAGCTTATCGGAATGATCGTAGGACATCATAGAAAGAAAAATTGTCCGGTGGTTGAGTATGATTTGGAAATTTATAATTTTACCGAAGGTGAAAATAAGCATCCACTAGATATAAAACAGCATTTCCGTATTGAGAAAGGAGGCATTGAAACAAAATGAAAAAGAAAATAATCGTTGTTGTTGTATTGGTTATACTAGTACTTGGTGGTTATGCCGTTTGCAAGGCGACACAGAAAAAGGAAACCATGCTGCCTAAAATCAGTTACTATTATGAAATGGATAATGCACATTTCTGGCAAGTTGATTATCTCTATCAGGGAAGTGGGAAGTTTGTGGATATCCACGATTATCAGTGTGCTAAAAAGATGGATCCGCCTTATAAAATAATGCCTACTGAAATAATAAAAGATGATACTTGGCAAGAATTCTCTGTGATCATGCACCTGTTGGACAACAGTGAGCTTAGTTTTACGCAGCTGATTTATCAAGAAGGGGATAAGAAACATTCAGAAACGATCGGTGAGGTACACTTACAAAACCGCAAAGTAAAAACGTTTGATTTTGATGAAGGAGAATCTTTTGCTATGCGAGTTGATGGAAAACCGAAGGTGCTAGACCTTGAAATGCATGAGAAAACCAAAGGGAAACTACAGCGTATCGAATGTGTAAATCCACATGTTGGTGTACAATGGAAACAAGGAAAGCCAAATGTGGAAGATAAGAATATCAGTTATGAGTTAACCTTTCAAATAAAAGATAAAGGATATGACTACTATGCGACCAATCTTCGCTATTATTATGTACAAGATAGTAAAGAAGTCGTATACACCGGACAGGCAATCTTTTATCTAAAAGCGGATGGCAGTATCTTCCGTACGAATAATATCAGTGGTAGTGCATTTTTAGAAGATGAGGTGTCGCAATGACATCTTTTCTTTTATATGTTGAAGAAAAGCTAGTTAAGGTGAACTATGAAGGAAAAATAAGGGGGGATGCGAAAAATTGAAGAAGCGGGTTTTCCTACGGATGTAAAAAATCAATCGAAGTAAAAAAGGCAGCTATAATTAGGATTGTAAAAGTACATGAAATAAAGTAAAATAAATGTGGTAAAACCTTGTATAGTATCATAATTTGGTTGATAGTTTCTACCCGCTGACCTAATCGGTGGACTACAAGGAATCTTTTGACATGGTCATGAAGGTTTCTTGCGAACTTTTCATGTTTTTTTATTTTAGATAACAGAAAGGAAAAGAAAAATGAAGGTATTGGTAATTGGAAAGGGTGGAAGAGAGCATGCTCTTGCACTTGCAGCACATAAAAGTGCTTTGGTAGATGAAGTTTATGCTGCACCGGGAAATCCCGGCATGGCACAGTTTGCGACCTGTGTAGACATCAGTGACAGTGATGTGGAAGGTTTGGTTGCATTTGCGAAAAAAGAACAGATAGATTTGACAATCGTCGGACCTGAGGCTAGTCTATCCCTTGGTGTTGTCGATGCATTTCAACAGGCTGGCTTAAAGATTTTCGGACCTACGAAGGATGCGGCACAAATTGAGTCCAGCAAAGATTTCGCAAAGCAGATCATGGTGAAATACGATGTACCAACCGCTGCTTATGCAACCTTTGATAAGGAAGATGCTGCAGTTGCCTATGTAAAGGCACAAGGTGCTCCTATCGTTATTAAAGAAGATGGCTTAAAAGCCGGAAAAGGTGTTACCGTTGCTCAAAGTGAAGAAGAAGCGCTAGAGGCAATACATATTGCATTCGGCATTCCCGGTAATAAGGTTGTGATTGAGGAATGTCTGGTAGGCTTTGAGTTCTCTTTGATTTGCTTTGTATGTGATGATATCGTTGTGCCAATGCAGGTGGCTCAGGATCATAAATGTGCGTATGATGGAGATAAAGGTCCTAATACCGGAGGTATGGGCTGCTATTCACCGGTTAAGAAAATTACACCGGAAATCATTCAAGAGGCAATGGATACCATCATGGTGCCAATGGCCAAAGCAATGGTGAAAGAAGGCCATTCATTTACCGGTTTCTTATATGGCGGTTTAATGTTAACGGATAAAGGTATTAAGACCATTGAATTCAATGCCCGCTTCGGTGATCCGGAAGCAGAAGTAATTTTACCACGCTTAAAAAGTGATTTCGTTGATGTTATTTTGCGTGTGATGAATCATGAGGCTATGGAATTAACATGGGATGATAAGGTAACACTTGGTGTTGTCTTAGCAAGTGAAGGCTATCCTGCGGGAAGTACTAAGGATGCTGTGATTACAGGCTGTGATGAAGTAGATGCCCTTGTTTATCACATGGGAACGGCAAAGAAAGATGGTAAGTTAGTAACCGCCGGCGGACGTGTCATGATTGTTGTGGCACAGGAAGATACTTTACAAGCTGCATATGATAAAGCTTATCATGAGGTAGCAAAAATTCAGTGTGAGAAGTTGTTCCATCGCCATGATATTGGCAAAAAAGATATGTAATTGATTACGATCAGAAGGAGGAACGTCATGTTTAAAACAGATTTGGAAATTGCACAAGAATGCACATTGGAGCATATTCGCGATGTAGCGGCTAAAATTGGTGTTGAGGAAAGTGACTTGGAATACTATGGCAATTATAAGGCAAAAGTATCCCTGGATTTATTAAACCGCAATCAGGATAAAGCGGATGGTAAACTGATTCTGGTGACTGCCATCAATCCAACAAAAGCCGGTGAAGGAAAATCAACGACAACGGTTGGATTGGGAGATGCCTTAAACCGTATTGGAAAAAAGACGATGATTGCTTTACGTGAACCATCTTTAGGACCGGTCTTTGGTTTGAAAGGTGGGGCAGCCGGAGGCGGCTATGCGCAAGTTGTGCCAATGGAAGATATCAATCTGCATTTCACCGGTGACATGCATGCCATCACAACGGCCAATAATTTAATCAGTGCTTGTTTAGACAATCATATTCATCAGGGCAATGAACTGGATATTGACATTGAACATGTAACTTGGAAACGCTGTCTGGATATGAATGATCGCACGCTGCGTAATATCAATATCGGACAAGGCGCAAAAGCCAATGGTGTAGAGCGTAAGGATGGCTTTAACATCACGGTCGCATCCGAAGTTATGGCGGTGTTATGCTTAGCTACATCCCTCATGGATCTAAAAGAGCGTTTGGGTCGTATGTTGGTTGCTTATAATACGAAAAAGGAACCTATTTATGTAAAGGACTTAGGCATTGAAGGTGCTTTGGCTATGGTGTTAAAGGATGCCATCAAACCAAATATGGTGCAGACATTGGAACACAATCCGGTTTTGATTCATGGCGGTCCTTTTGCGAATATCGCTCATGGATGTAACTCTATTTTGGCAACTAAGACTTGTCTTAAACTGGCAGATTATACGGTTACGGAAGCTGGTTTTGGCGCAGATTTAGGAGCTGAAAAATTCTTAGATATCAAATGTCGCTTTGGTGGCTTAAAACCAAATGCAGTGGTTATCGTGGCAACGATTCGTGCTTTGAAGCAGCATGGAAATGTTGCTTATGAAGATTTAAAGGAAGAAAATGTCGAAGCTATGTTAGCCGGTTGTGCAAACTTAGCAAAACACATTGATACCGTAAAACAATTCGGTCTTCCTTATATCGTAGCGATTAACGAATTCGCAACCGATACACCAAAAGAAGTAGAAGCTCTAGAAAACTGGTGTAAAGAGCATCAACATCCAATGTCTTTATCTCAGGTATGGGCAAAAGGTGGCGAAGGAGCCATTGATTTAGCACAGCAGCTAGTTGCTTTATGTGATCAAGAGAATGCTTATGCGCCTTTATATGCTGTAGAAGACAGCATTGAAGATAAGATTCAGGCAATTGCAACGAAGGTATATGGCGCTGATGGTGTTGATTTTACCGAAGAGGCCAAAGCTCAGATTGCTCTGTATAATGCACTTGGCTGGAATAAGATGCCAATCTGTATGGCCAAAACACAGATGTCTTTAAGCGATGATGCGAAGGTTTATGGTGCACCAAAAGGTTTCCGTATTACGGTACGTGAATTAAATCCATCTTTAGGTGCCGGCTTTATTGTCGCATTGACCGGGAAAGTTTTGACCATGCCGGGTTTACCAAAACATCCGGCTGCCTTAGATATGGACATCAATGAAGAAGGACATATCGTAGGTTTATTCTAATAGAAACAAGTTAAACGATATAGTGATTGAAAAAGAAGAAATCCTATCCTTGTGTAAGTGATATTAGATTTCTTCTTTTATGTTGCTTCTTTGTTTTGTACCATAATGTCTAAAAGTGTATATCATAAAAGATTAAGGGCATGACTTTCTTCTTTTATATAATGCTGTTTTGACTATTGGTATGCAATAATTCCTACTGTATTTTTATCATATCTTATATTTTTAGAAAGACTATTGTATTCGATAGGGGAAAAATAAAAGGTTTGCTTCTTTCAAGACAGCAAACCTTACGATAGTTCAAGAGTGATTTAATTAACGATGATATAATTTTTTGGTCTGATACTGATCCTCGCAAGTCAGATTGACCTTTAACTTACGGAAGGTTCCCGCATCTACTTGTGATAGAATAACAGTACTATGGGCTTCACAATTCTTTAATTTATCAAGCTGCTGCAATGCCAAATGTGATACCGGATTGGTCGTAGCACTGATGGCAAGGGCGATTAGAACTTCATCGGTATGTAAACGAGGATTGTGATTGCCTAATGACCCCACTTTTAATTTTTGGATTGGTTCAATGATATTCGGTGATATTAAAGGAATGATATCATTGATATTGCCTAATTTCTTTAAGGCATTTAATAATGCTGCCGAACTGGCACCTAATAAAGATGTTGTTTTTCCTGTGACAATGGTGCCATCCGGTAATTCAATGGCAACAGCCGGTGCATTTGTCTCTTCCGCTTTGGTAAGTGCCGGTTTTACACAAGCACGTTCTTCCGGTATGATATTTGCCTGAGACATGATAATTTCTATTTTTTTGATTGTGTCTTCATTGGTATGTCCTTTTTTGAAGTCTACCTTCGCTTTATAGTAACGGCGAATAATTTCCTCAGTACTTGCTTTGCGTGCTGCTTCATCATCGCATATGCAATAACCAACCATGTTAACCCCCATATCCGTTGGTGATTTATAAGGGCTTACGCCTAGAATCTTTTCAAACATCGTATTTAAAACAGGGAATATTTCTACATCACGATTATAATTTACCGTTGTTTCACCATAAGCCTCTAAATGGAAAGGATCAATCATATTAATATCATTTAAATCAGCTGTCGCAGCTTCATAAGCAAGATTTACCGGATGTTTTAGAGGAAGATTCCAGATAGGGAAAGTCTCAAATTTCGCATAACCGGCTTTTACACCACGCTTATGTTCGTGGTAAAGCTGTGACAAACAGGTAGCCATCTTACCGGAACCCGGACCCGGAGCTGTCACCACGATTAATGGTTTCGTGGTTTCTATGTATTCATTCTTTCCATAACCTTCATCAGAAACAATCAGCGGAATGTTGTTAGGATAACCGGCAATCTGATAATGCAGGAAAACACGAATACCTAAATGTTCCAGGTGTTTTTTAAATGTATCAGCGGATGCCTGGTTCGCATATTGCGTAATGACGACACTACCTACAAATAAACCGGTATCACGGAAGGCATCAATCAAACGCAGTACTTCTACATCATAGGTGATTCCCATGTCGCTGCGAATTTTATTTTTCTCTATATCACTTGCGCAAACAGCGATAACAATTTCTACTTCTTCTTTCAGTTCTAACAACATTTTTAATTTACTATCTGGCTGAAATCCCGGAAGGACACGTGCAGCATGATGATCATCGAACAGCTTGCCGCCGAATTCCAGATATAGCTTATTGTCAAATTTAGAAATTCTATCTAAGATATGCTTTGATTGCAGTTTTAGATATTTGTCGTTATCAAAAGCGATTTCTTTCATCGTTCCACTCTCCTTTAAATCGTTTAAATCACTAAGTCTTATTATAGCAAAATAATTATATATTTACTAATTAAAATAGCAAGAAATAAGAAAATTCTAACAAAGGATTTTAGATGGGAAGAACTAGGCGAATAGGATGGGTTTATATAATTTCAATATGTTTGCGAAAGATTGTGATGAATACTCCTTTTGCATGCAATATTTAAAAAAGAAAGCAGGCAGGGTAAGGATAATTAAAATAGGAACAGGCTATTCGCAAACAAAGATATTATGCTGTTACAGGGTATCTTTTCATAGTGTATTTGAAAAGTCAATTAGTGTATACTTTATGGACCGTTTCTACAGTATGATTGATGATGATATTCATGAATACAATAATTGCCATTCGTTTTAACTTATCCGATGTGAAAAAGGTGTTTACTACTTATATGTCCAATGGCTATGTAAGATATTTCTTAGGAAAGCATGAGTACATGAAATCAAGCGAGAAAGCAAAAAGAGTTATATTTAAGGATGTATAACAATATATGGAAAATCGCTTTTCTTTAAAAAGCTATGTTATAATTATGTATAGGCAATTACCGCTTTTCATTGTGCTTCATAGGGAAATGTGAATTTGTCTATTTTCTCATAGCTATACGGGATAAAATGTTTTATAATAAGAATGCACTTTTTTACACGCAACTATCACGAGTGATAGATTTCATAATAAAATAGTAATACTGGAAGGAGATAAACATGGAAGAAGTTATCAAAATAGAAGGTGGACATAAATTGAATGGTACCGTGCGCATCAGCGGATCAAAAAATGCGACGGTAGCACTTATACCAGCAGCAATATTAGCAAACGGACCGGTTACGATATGTGGGGTACCAAGCATATCCGATGTAGAATCTTTATCTGTACTCCTTCGTGATCTTGGGGTTGTTGTCGATATACGTTCCTCTGACAGCATTGTCATTGATCCGACACAGATGGAAAATAAACCTTTGATCCATGAAGCGGTAAATAAATTAAGAGCATCCTATTATTTTATGGGGGCATTATTAGGTAAATATGGCCATGCGGAAATTCGGATGCCCGGAGGTTGTTATTTAGGTCCTCGCCCGATTGATTTACATTTAAAAGGATTTGAAGCATTAGGAGCGACCATTCATTATGACCATGGAGCATATATCTTAGATGCACCACAATTGATCGGAAATAAAATTTTCTTGGATATTGCCAGTGTCGGGGCTACGATCAATATCATGATGGCTGCTGTTCATGCACAAGGCAGAACAACCATCGAAAATGCCGCAAAAGAACCTGAGATCATTGATGTGGCTACTTTATTAAATAAGATGGGTGCAAAGATACGTGGAGCAGGAACGAATGTCATCACGATTGATGGTGTTGAGGCATTAGGCGGCTGTTTCCATGAAATTATACCTGATCGTATTGAAGCAGCGACATATATCGTATTAGCAGCAGCAGCGGCTGATGAGGTTGTTGTGGAAAACGTCATTCCACAGCATTTAGAGTCCTTATTAAGCAAGCTGCATGAAATCGGTGTTGATATTAAGGTAGATGTAGATCGCCTGATTATAAAAGGAAATACGGGAAATTTAAAAGCAACAGATATCAAAACACTCCCATATCCTGGCTTTGCGACAGATATCCAGCAACCGTTAACGGCATTACTGACACAAGCACATGGACAGTCTATTGTGACGGAAACAATCTATACAGAGCGTTTTAAACATTGTCAGGAGTTAGCAAAGATGGGGGCTAATATTAATGTGATGATACCAAGCTCATTCATCAATGGACCGACACCATTATCCGGTGCTGAAGTGTCTGCAACCGATTTGCGTTGTGGAGCATGCCTTGTCATTGCCGGATTGATTGCAGAAGGAACGACAACCATTCGTAATATTTATCATATTGAAAGAGGTTATGAACACATTGATGAAAAACTGAGTGCTTTAGGTGCTAAGATTTGGAGAGAAACGATAGAGTAAAATAGAGCAGGTAAAAGCCTGCTTTTCTAATAGCGAAAGAGTCGCTTTATTTCGAACCTTCCTAAGCAGGAGAGGAAAAAAGGAGTATAATGAAGATGACGATATGTCAAAGGAGGAGCATTGAAATGAAGCGATTAATCGTTAATGCCGATGATTTCGGTTTCGATGAGGCAGTAAACTATGGCATCCTGAAAGGCTATCAGGAAGGCATCGTTACATCAACATCTATGATGGCAAATATGCCCGGATTTGCGCATGCTGTCACATTGGCAAAGCAGCATCGCGATTTAGGCATCGGTGTCCATTTAACCTTGACCTGTTATTATCCATTAGGTAAGGGGTATAAGAGCTTAACAAGAAGGGATGGTTCTTTTAAAAAGCAAGGGGATATCAATGAATTTGACGAAGAGGAAATGTATGAAGAACTAAAGCTCCAAATTGAAAAAGTGTTTGCGTCCGGTTTGCATCCTGATCATTTAGATTCTCATCATCATATCCATACCTTTCCTCATGTACAAGGAGTATTCGAGCGGCTGCAAAAGGAATATGATCTGCCGGTGCGCGGTGGGTTTCAATACGAAACAATGATGCCACATGCACTCTTACTTGATCAGTTTTATGCAGATGGTGCAACAATCTCAAATTTGAAACAAATTGTGGATTCTTTAGAGGAAGCAAACTGCTATGATTTAATGTGTCATCCGGCTTATCTCGATATGTTTTTACAACAAACAACTTCCTATAATATACAACGTATAAATGAATTGGATATATTATGCAACAAAGATTTAAACGAGTATTTACAAGCAAAAGGAATACAACGATTGCGTTATAGTGATTTATAAGAAAAGATGAGGTGAGGGTCATGTTAAGGGTGGCAATTTTAGAAAGTGAAGAAATGGTAAAAAATATCTTATTTATTTTAGGAGATATTTTAAAGGATGAAGATTGGACCTTTCAGTATTTCGCAAAGTTGTCACAATTTGTGAAAGCCCAACAGCAGAAAGAATATCAGATTCTTATTCTTCAAGATAAATTTGACACGCAAAGAATTGCCGGCACCTTTATTCAACCTTATCCGGAACGTGTTGTCATATTTACAACGTTAGAAGAAAAACGCTATGAGCATGAAGTTGGCAACTTTGAACGTATTTTATATATCGATCGTAGACGGTTACGACATGAATTTCAGCGTATTGATCCTTTTGTGCGAAATTTATTGGCCAATCAGGAAGAATATTTCTTCTCTTATAACCATATCAGTGTACCTTTGAAAATCAGTGATATTTATTACATTGAAAAAGATAATAAAAACCTTGTTTATCATACAAAACGAGGAGAATTCAGTGAACGCAAGAGTATTAAAGATGCTGAAAAGTATTTTGAAAAATATCACTTTTTACGGATTCATTCCAGTTTTTTGGTTAATTTGCAATATGTAACACGATTTGAAACAGAAAGTGTATTTTTGCAGAAAATAGAATTACCTTTTGCAAGAGCTAGACGACCGGAAGTCATTGCCAAAGTAAGAGATTTCACTAAGCATACATAAAGTAACAGATTATTCCAAAAAAACGCCAGATTTTCCACTTCTCTTTACATAACCAGATTGACGAATATAATGAAAGTGTAAAGAAAAAGAAAACAAAAGAAAGCGGTGAGAAGATGGGAACGTTTGATCGTTGAATTATGGAACTTGTCCAAGGCTGATGCGTGAAAGGGTATCTTGTAGAGGTATTCCATCAGAGGAAAGTTATTTCAATATCATAATCTCAACATAATTTAGGAAAATACGGTGAGGATCATCGGAAGTTAAAGCCTGAAGAAGTACTGGTGACAGCAGACAAGGTATCAGGAAACGATAACAGTGATGTTATCACTCATAGGGATATGAGGAAACTCCATAGTATTGTTCCATTAGGATTATAGAATTTATCAAGAAACTACTTCGTAATAACAATATATGTATAAGGGTGGTGAGAAGATAAATTATATAAATCATGTTAAGATAATTTCGTTGTAAAGAGAACCGTAAGAAAGTGTTTCACATATTGGTTGTGTAAATAGTAGTAATTACGTAAGTGTATCAAACAATGAAAGGGTAACATGATATTCACAAACGTTAAGTATACTGATGAGATTTGAGCAGCGTCATTGGAATTCAAGCAAAGTCAGGAGAAATCAAAAGCGTAAGTGAAAATGTGAAACATAGGCAATAAGAATGCAGTAAGGTGAAATAACTGCGCTAGATAAGGAAATAGGAAAAGACCTATGTGGACATAATGAAACAGATACGTAGCGCTATTCTTGATTGATGTATTGTAATTTGATGGAAATCGCGAAGTAAAAAGATGAATATCTTATACAAAGACATGAAAGAGAATGGTCGTGATAAACATACAAATAAATAGTAGAGCCTTCTATACAAGGGGGCTCTAAATTAACGTAGGGTTTAAAGAAAAAACGCTCTAAATTATCATAGGGTTTTCCTATGAAGAAGGTAGGC
>NZ_CAXUBY010000057.1:0-16939 GCF_964249515.1 Eubacterium sp. 3_1_31 | reverse complement strand
AAATTAAAACGAACCGCCGTATACGGAACCGTACGTACGGTGGTGTGAGAGGGTGATTTATTTCACCCTACTCGATTCAAAAAGCAGAAACAGATAGAAAGATAGGATCATTGTGGAAAAGGAAAATAGGTTTAAGAAACCTATGTGATCTCCTTGAGAGAATGGTCAGTTATTTTTAAAACCTTGTTAGCAGTCATGGGTATAAAAAAAGGAAATCCGTGCATCTTAACAACAGGTGATATTATGAAGTATACAGATCGATGTAAACAACTGAATGAGAAACTGCGTTTGCAGGAAAATTTTGATATTGTTGCGAAAACTTTGCAAGTGCAGGATGTTCATATGACATTATATTTTGTTGATGGCTTTGTTAAAGATGAAGTATTAGAGAAAATGATGGAATTCTTATTAAAGGCAGATATGAAAACAACGGTACAACAGGAAAGTGTTTATGTATTTTGTGATCGTTTTGTCTCCTATTTAGAAACCGATGTGGTTGCTGAGGAAGAGAAACAGATTACAGCGGTATTAAGCGGTTCGGTATTAATGATCGTTGATGGCTATGAAGAAGGCATTGTGATTGATGCCAGAACATATCCTACCCGCAGTATGGCTGAGCCCGAAGATGATCGAGTCTTACGCGGCAGCCGTGATGGCTTTGTCGAAACGTTGGTCTTTAATACAGCCTTAATTCGCCGCCGTATCCGTGACACACGCTTACATATGGAATATCACAGTGTCGGTTCTATCAGTAAAACGGATATTGTCTTATGTTATATGGAAGGGTTGGCAGATGATGCATTGGTGCAGGATATTCGCCATAAGTTATCGCAGATACAAGTAGAAGCGTTAACCATGGCACAGGAAAGCATTGCCGAAGCGCTTGTCCCACATAAATGGTTAAATCCTTTCCCTAAGGTTCGCTATAGCGAACGTCCGGATGCTGCAGCCAGTAATGTCCTAGAAGGAAAGGTCATCGTTATGATTGATAATTCACCTTCGGTACTCATTTTACCAACGACTTTTTTTGATTTTGTGCAGGAAGCTCAGGATTATTATCTTCCTCCGATTACCGGAAGCTATTTACGTCTTATTCGGATCATGGTCTTTTTCTTAACCTTGTTTGTGACACCAATCTGGTATTATCTTAACTGCAATCCGGATTTCGCTCCGGATTGGTTTCAATTCGCTTTAATTCAGGATAATATGAATCTTCCTATTATCTTACAGTTGTTAATGCTAGAATTAGGAATAGATGCTTTAAAGCTTGCCAGCTTAAATACCCCAAGCTCCTTAAATTCTTCCTTTAGTATCATAGGGGCATTGATCCTTGGCGATTTTGCGGTCAATGCCGGATGGTTAGCTCCGGAAATAATTTTATATATGGCATTTGTGGCCTTAGCAAACTTCACTCAGCCTAGTTATGAATTAGGATATGCCATTAAGTTTATGCGAATGATGATGCTTATCATCATTGCCCTTCTGCCACGTTTTGGACTATGGATCGGGCTAGCCATTATGGCTTTTATTTTAGCATCTAATAAAACGATTACGCATACCTCTTATTTTTATCCCTTATTTCCCTTCCATGCCCATGATTTTAAAATGATTTTTGCACGTAAAAAACTGCGTGGCAAAAGTAGCAATCGTTCCTAATGATCTCTGAAATGCAATGTCATAGCTTCTTCCCTTTTCTGATCCATTAACAGATCGCTCAGACGCCTATGGAAATTTCTGTTATAATAGTAAGGAAGGAAAGGGATCTTAATGAAACATAATGCCATGAAAGAAGCCATCAAGGTCTGTGTCATACAGCTTATCTGCATGCCACTGTTCCTTTATACGTATACTCCGGATAAGCTATTTTTTTGGATGTTACTGCTTTTTATGGACAGCTATCTTTTAAAACACTATCATGTCATGGAATTTGGCCGTATGATGATGTCCAGTACCAAAGAAGAACAAAAGATGTTGACATTTTTGAATATCGGCATCCTTGCAGGCTATACCATTTTGGCATTTAAAAATTTAGCCTTAGCGGGATATCTTGTCCTAAACGATCTCGTGATGAATGCAGTAAGTATTTTTCTATATATGAAATCCATTGAAAAATAAGACGAAGAAGATTTATATAAACTTGATGGCACGTATTCTAATAAAAGTTATGTATATAAGGAATACAAAGCATGAAGAATTGATGGTATCGCTTACCAAATGATTGCTTGGATTCTACATATCCTAGCCCGTATGGCAAGTCAATATGTTTACAACCGAATGAACAAGTAGGAGAAAGTGCTTACGATGGTAAGTAACTTCTCTTTTTTTTAAAACATGGAATTTATAGGTGCGTAAGCGCTGTTTATTATTGGTGTACACATTTCCACAAATGTTTGAAAATGATGAATTGCATTGCGGTGTCATATGGTAATTTTCACAAAAATGTAAACATGTTACACACAATTGTAAAAAATTTCACTCAATTTGTGTGAAAATGACCGAAAAAATATTGTATTTTCAATTCTTTTAGAGTATAATATGGTCATTATCAGGAATGATAGGAGGGAAAAATATGAAAAAGCTATTAACTCTTGCAGTCGCAGCGTTAATGACGGTTTCACTTGCTGGTTGTGGCAGCAGCAAGGCAGAAAACAAACTTGTCGTAGGACAGGACAAAATGAACGGTGAATTCATCGAAGGTTTTGGAAATAACTCTTATGACAAATCCATCCGTGACTTAATTCATGGATACAACCCAGTTATTGTTGACAACGATGGAAACATTAAATGGGAAACGAAGGTAACACTGAAAGGTGAACCTGCAGTTAAGAACAACAAAGACGGTTCTAAAACATTCACAATTACACTGAACGATGGTTTGAAATGGAATGATGGAAAACCTGTTACAGCAAATGACTATGTAATGACTTACTTGATGCGTGCATCAAAATCTTGGATCGATGCAAATGGTAACCCAACAGGATACGAAATCGAAGGTTACGACGCATTCAGTGCAGGAAAAACAGAAACATTCTCAGGCGTTAAGATGATTGATGATCATTCCTTCTCAATCACAATCGCTGCTAAGAACTTACCTTACTACTGGGAAAAGAACTTCTTGTGGAGTTACCCATTACCAGCTCACGTTGTTGCTAAAGATGTGAAGATCACTAGTGATGACAAAGGTGCTAAGATCGCTAAGAAAGATCAGGCAGCTATCGCTGATTATGTAAAGAATACTTTCTTAAAGAACCCTACCGTAACTTGCGGGCCTTACAAATTTGAAGGCTTCAAGAACCAGCAGGTACAGTTAACTCTGAATAAAGAGTATGCTGGAAACTGGGAAGGTAAAAAACCAAGCATTGAAAAGATTACCGTTAAAGCAATTGACATGGACAAGGATGTAGATACTCTGGTTGCTGGAGAAGTTGACATCGTTGCCGGTGCAATCGAAGCTGAAAAAATCGATAAAGTAAAAGCACAAGGAGATAAATTCACAATCTCTAGTTACCCACGTAATGGTTATGGTAACATGCCAATATCTTGCTACTATGGAGCTACAAAAGACGTTAACGTACGTCAGGCTTTAGCTTACATTGTAGATACAAACAAGATCGCTCAGGCAGCTATGGGTGCTTATGGTAAACCATGCTACTCTGACTACGGTGCAGCTCAGAAAGTTTATATTGACAACAAAGAATGGGTTGACAAAAACCTAAACACATATTCTTTCTCAATTGCTAACGCTAACAAAGCATTAGACAAATCTGATTATAAGTATGAAAAAGATGGAAAAACTCCATTCGATGCTAAGAAAGCTAGCAAAGATTACCTGCGTTACAACAGCAAAGGTGAAGTTCTGTTGATTTCACACTTAGGTTCTGAAAAGAATACCATTACTGACAATATCAAACTGCAGCTGACAAAGAACGCTCCTCAGGTTGGTATCAAATATGAAATTACAGTTAAAGACTTTGAAACAATGCTGAACATCTATTACCAGAAACAAAAAGCTGAAGTTAAATACAACGTATATAACATGGCATCTGGCTTCAACGAAGTACCAGATCCAGAAGCTGACTACCATGGTAAATATGAAAAAGTAGCAAACTTCAACCCTTATGGTTTAAATGATGCTGAATTGAACAAGGCTATTGAAAACTTGAAAGCATCTAAAGATGAAAAAGAATTTTCAGAAAACTGGAAAGCATATCAGAAACGTTGGAACTACTTATTGCCAACAATTCCAACTTACACGAACGATTACTATGACTTCGCTGCCAGCAAGGTAAAAGGATTCAAGACTACTCCATTCCGTGACTGGGCAAACAGTATCTGCAATTTCTCAATTGAGTAAGCAGTACGTCTGAAGTAATATCGAAACACACGAGGGAGAAGATGGCTCCAAAAAGCTATCTTCTTTCTTAGTGTTTATAAATGAGAGGAGAATTACAATGCTTAGATATACAGTTAAGCGTATCTTGTCATTGATCCCGGTGGTCTTTATTATCTCCATCATGCTGTTTGGTTTAACAAAGCTGATGCCTGGAGACCCTGCGAAGTTAATGGTACAAGGTGGACGACCGGAAACATATGACGCACGAGTAGAAGCAGCAAGAAAGAGTCTTGGACTTGACCAAGATGTTGTAACACAGTATGTAAAATGGATGGGTAACCTGGCACATGGTGACTTAGGTGTATCCTCTACATATCAAACAGAAGTGAAAAACGTAGTTGCAGAACCATTAAAGAATACCGTATTCCTAAACTTCTTTGTTTTGATTTTTTCATTAGGAATCTCTATTTTGGTAGGTATCCGCTCTGCCGTAAAGAAAGGATCGTTCTTCGATCAATTCTGGCAGGTATTCTCATTAATCGGTATGAGTGTACCAACATTCTTCGTCGGTTTATGTCTTATTTTCATTTTCGCCTTCAAATTAGGCTGGCTGCCTTCTTTTGGTATGCCAGAGCAAGGCTTATCTACAGGAGCCTATATTACTTCCTGGTTCAGGCATCTGATCTTGCCTGTTACGACCCTGACCGTCATCCAGTTAGCCGGTACGATGCGTTATGTGCGTAATGCAATGCTGGAAGTATTGAGTCAGGATTTCATCCGAACAGCACGTTCAAAAGGTTTAAGCCAGAAAGTTATCGTATATTCTCATGCTTTCCGCAATGCGTTGATTCCTGTTGTAACCATTGTTATCACACAGATCGGTATGCTGTTTAGTGGTTCCATGATTACAGAAACCGTATTCCAATGGAATGGTTTAGGTTTCATCTTGTTGAAGGGTCTGCAAAAACGTGACCTGTGGCTGGTTGTATCCATGAACCTGTTCTACGTAGTCATTTACTTGATTTCCAATTTTATTGCGGATATCACGTATGCTTTAGTAGATCCACGTGTGAAGTTAGATTAGGAGGATAACAGATGGAAAAGAAAGACAACAAGCAAAAGCAATCAATCTTTTCTTCCTTTGGCAGAATGTTCAAACGTCTGTTCTCCTTTGGTGGAAAGAAAAAAGAATTAAATGTATTTGAAGAGGAAGAAATCAAATCACCTTCTAAGGTCATTTTCTCCAACTTCATACATAATAAGTTTACCATTATTGGTTTGATCTTATTCATTGGTATTTTCAGTTTTGCTTATATTGGCGGTATGTTCCGTCAAATGGATCCGGTTTATCAGGAACCTATCCTGCAAAATATCGGACCGGGTACTGGTTATTTGGATTTCCCTTCAGAATTAGAAGGAAAGAAGATTGTACAAATCAGTTCAGGTATTACATTCTCAGTTGCCTTAACTGATGATGGAAAAGTATATGCCTGGGGTAAAGATACCGATGGAGCTACAGAAGTTCCAAGCAATTTAGGAACGAATGTAGTAAAAATTGCTGCTGGTGACCGTCATGTGGTGGCATTGACAGACAGCGGTGAAGTTATCGGTTGGGGTAAGAACGACTTCCATCAGGCAGAATTGACTTATGAAGCCAAAGCCCAGCTGAAAAGCGATGAAAAGGTTATTGATGTATCGGCAAGTGATAAATATACAGCACTTGTTACGGATAAAGGAAATGTAATTATTTTAGGTGCAACCGGCGCAAACAACATGGATTATGTACCTTCCGAAATTCAAGGAAGAGTTGCGGCTGTTGATGCAAACAGCTACAATATGGTTCTTTTATTAAAAGATGGAACCATTGCAACCATGGGTGTTTCCGGTAATGAATTCTCAGATGTGCCAAAAGAATTAACAGATGGCAGCATTAAAATCGTAAAAGCAAAAATGTCTTATGCAAACGGTATTGCGCTTGATGACCAAGGCAAGATCCATGTATGGGGTGCAAATGGCGATAATATGCGTGATGGTGTACCGGCAATCAATGAAAAAGTCGTTGATGTATCCGGAAGCCGTAATGCGTTATTTGCTGTTGGTGAAAGTGGTAAAGTGTATGCATGGGGAAATGATGACTTAAATGATATCAGTGTACCTAGCAGTGCAACGAATATCAAGCAGGTTTTCAGTGGTTATTTCCAAAATTATGCTGTGGATAACAACAATGAAATCCACGCATGGGGAAATGATGGTTATGTATTAGGTACAGACGCTCAAGGTCGTGATTATTTCACACGTTTAATGCATGGTGGTCGTGTTACCTTAGTTGTTGGTATCATCGCAGTTATCATTGAAACCGTTCTTGGTTTATTGATCGGTATGATTTCCGGATTTAAAGGCGGCAAGGTTGATAATCTGCTGATGCGTTTTACGGAAATTGTAAGTTCTGTTCCATTTATGCCTTTGGTTATCACCTTATCAGCATCACTTGGAAATGATTTATCAACTGATCAGAAAATGTATCTGATTATGATTATCTTGGGTGTTATCTCCTGGCCAGGTATGGCACGATTAGTACGTGCACAGATCTTGATCGAACGTGAAAAGGACTTCGTACTTGCTGCGCGTGCTTTGGGTATTAAAGAAGGCTCTATCATTGTTCGTCATATCTTACCAAACGTTATGAATATCTGTATCGTAAATATGACCTTAAGTTATGCCGATAAGATGCTGATGGAGGCTGCATTATCCTTCCTGGGATTTGGTGTTCAAGAACCGATGCCGTCGTGGGGTAACATGTTAAATGGAGCGCAGCGAGCGATCGTTATCGAGAACTATTGGTGGCAATGGATCACACCTGCTGTCTGCGTCGTGATTGCCGCATTGGGTGTTAACCTGGTCGGCGATGCATTACGTGAAGCCTTAGATCCAAAAGAGAATGAGAAGTAGGGGTGAAGAACATGAAATTACTGGAAATTAATAATCTGCACACCTATTTTGATACCAAAAAAGGTCTGATTAAGGCAGTCAACGGTGTTAGCCTGTCGATTGAAGAAGGTCGTACACTTGGTGTAGTAGGTGAGTCTGGCAGTGGTAAAAGTCAGACAGCAATGAGTATCTTGAAATTATTTGAAAATAATCAGAAAATATATGAAGGTGAAATCAAGTTCGAGGGTAAAGTCATTTCTGAGCTTAGTGAAAAGGAAATGCAGAAAATTCGTGGTAACGATATCTCTGTTATCTTCCAAGAGCCAATGACGTCTCTGAACCCGGTATTTACTGTTAATCGTCAGATTAGTGAAGTTCTGATGTTGCATCAGGGCTTAAATAAGAAGGAAGCAGAAGCACGCAGTATCGAAATGCTGAAACAAGTAAAAATCGCCAATCCGGAAACTGTCAACAAATCCTATCCATTCCAATTATCCGGTGGTATGCGCCAGCGTGTCATGATTGCTATGGCACTTGCTTGTAAGCCAAAACTGTTAATTGCCGATGAACCGACAACTGCACTGGATGTTACGATTCAGGCGCAGATCTTAAAACTGATGAATGAACTAAAAGCTGAAACAGGTACAGCAATCATGTTTATCACACACGATCTTGGAGTTATCAATCAGATGGCAGATGATGTTGCCGTTATGTATTGTGGTCAGGTCGTTGAAACTGCACCTGTTGACAATATCTTTATGGATAGCGAATATATCCATCCATATACAGAAGGACTGCTGACATCCATTCCGCGTTTGAATACCAAGCGTGGTGAAAAACTGGATGTTATCCCTGGTTCTGTGCCGCATCCGTTAGCATTGCCACAAGGATGTAAATTTGCTCCTCGATGCAAATATGCCACAGAGAAATGTCGAAACGAAGAACCTGAGTTGAAGGAAATCGGACCTAATCATCAGATTCGTTGTTTCTTCCCTGTCAAAAGAGGAGGTAACAAGTAATGGAAAAGAAAAAACTGATTGAGATAGCAAATCTGCGACAGTATTTTCCTGTCAAGAAAGAATCTTTATTACAGAAAGAACAGCTGTATGTAAAGGCAAATGACGGTATCACCATTACGATCCATGAAGGCGAAACTTATGGACTAGTTGGTGAATCCGGTTGTGGTAAGTCAACCTTAGGACGTGTCTTGTTGCAATTATATGATCAGACACGCGGTGATACGGTATACTTTGGACGTACAGTATATGAATATCAACCAAAGTATTATGAAAAAGATTTAAATGACTTGGCCAAATTACATGAAAAAGCGAAGCATTTAGAAAGCAAGATTAATAACGAAGATCCAAATCATACATCTGTTGATGCTTATGATGACGCAATGCGCCATTTATATCGCTTATGTGGTGGTCTGGTTTTCTCTGACAATTATAGCGAAGTATCCAAACTATTATTGGAAGAATATAAGGCCGGCTGTAATGTTGCACAGCTGGAAAAGAAAAATGCCAGTGCAGAAGAACTTAAAGCAGCAGAAGCGAAGCATGATGCCATCTTAAAATCCATTGAACAGATGAAAGACAGCTATCGCTCAAACGAGAACTTTGCCAAGATTGATGCGATGTGGGAACATGGTATTGAATTACCAAGATTGACAAAAGAAGAAATGCGTATCTTACGTGAGGATCTTCAGATTATTTTCCAGGATCCATATTCTTCTTTGAATCCTCGTTTAACTGTCGGACAGATTATTTCGGAACCATTAGTTGGACAAAAGAAATTTAAAAAAGGAAGTAAAGAGTTAGAGGATTACATTATCGAGGTCATGGATAAATGTGGTCTGAAGGCTTATTTCATCCATCGTTATCCACATCAGTTCTCTGGTGGACAGCGTCAGCGTATCGGCATTGCCCGTGCATTAGCCTTGAATCCTAAATTCATTGTCTGTGATGAAGCGGTTTCCGCACTGGACGTTTCTATTCAATCACAGGTATTAAACCTGTTGCAGGAATTGAAAGAAACCCAGAATCTGACGTATTTGTTTATCTCTCATGACTTAAGTGTCGTGAAGTATATTTCCGATCGTATCGGTGTTATGTATTTAGGTAACATGGTGGAAAGCGCTAGATCAGAAGATATCTTCCGCAACCCATTACATCCATATACCGAGGCTTTATTAAATGCTATTCCGACAACCGATATCCATAACAAAGAATTACAGATTTTGGAAGGAGATATTCCTAGTCCGGTAAATCCTCCAAAAGGATGTAAATTCCATACACGTTGTAAATATGCTATGGAGAAGTGTAAATGTGAACGTCCGGAATGGGTGGAAATTGAGCCTGAACACTTTGTCGCATGTCATTTAAGGAGTCTTAAAAAGTGATTCTCAAAAAGGCACGCGAAATAAAAAATCGTTTAAATAAAGTTGATGAAGATAAATTAAAGGATGTGGATCTGGAAAAACATGATATGTTGGCAATGGTAATTGCGGCATTTATCACGTTTTTACCTCCTATTCTGATTGCCTGTGCCATTATTTATTTTGTGCTCTGGCTGATTTTCCTTCGTTGATATACGGATGTCTTGTGAAAGCAGGACATCTTTTTTTAGGCAAATTGATAAAAAAGGAAGAAAAATTACGTTTTTAGACTCTTTGTGTCGTATAGATAAGTAGAGGGAAGTGATGACACATGGAATCTATGAGTCAATTGCATGCAAAAGCAAATTATCTGGCACAATTATATCGCCGTGATTATTTACGCACTTGCAAAGACATTGAAAGGCTATATGAACTGCATGAAATAATTAATCAGGCACTGCTTAAGCTGAAAAGGGAGGAGTGTATATTGATGATGAATGAGTATTTTTTACCGGCAGATCAAAATTGGTGGTGTATCAACTATGAGAAAGAGATGTTTGATAAGAAGAAAAACATGGCTTTACATGCATTCTTTCGTTGCTTAACGGCTTAAAAAATGTTATTATTTAATATAGAGATAGAGATATGGAAGCGTTTAGAAAACCACGTTTCTATCAATATAAAACACTTTTTTTATAAGTTGCAAGAGTAAGAGGAGGATGTACTTATGTTAAAAGGTATTGCAGCATCAGCGGGAGTTTCCATCGCAAAAGCATACAAATTGGAATCTCCAAAAGTTGAGATCGTTAAAAAAGAAGGAGATCCTGCAATTGAAGTTGAAAAATTCAATGCAGCACTCGAAAAGACAAAAACAGATATCGAGGGTGTAAAAGAAAGAGCAGCAGCACGTCTGTCTGAAGAAGAACTGGCTGTATTTGATGCTCATCTGATGATGGCTGGTGACCCTGAATTCGCATCACAGATTGTCGGCATGATCGAAAATGATAAAGTAA
The DNA here is from genome assembly GCF_964249515.1 of Eubacterium sp. 3_1_31. Taxonomy (NCBI): domain Bacteria; kingdom Bacillati; phylum Bacillota; class Clostridia; order Eubacteriales; family Eubacteriaceae; genus Eubacterium; species Eubacterium sp. 3_1_31. The sequence continues at coordinate 6,288 of NZ_CAXUBY010000057.1, read as the reverse complement.
ATGCAGAATATGCTGCTGATACGGTTGCCAACCAGATGGTAGCTATGTTTGAGTCTATGGATAATGATTATTTCCGTGAAAGAGCTGCGGATATCAAGGATGTTACGTATCGTTTGAAATGTAACCTGCTGGGACTGACAATTCCTGATTTATCAAGCATCAGTGAAGATTCTATTATTGTTGCTTATGATTTAACACCATCAGATACGGCACAGCTGAATACATTTGTAAAAGGCTTTGCGACTAGTATTGGTGGTAAAACAAGTCATTCTGCCATCATGGCAAACTCTTTAGAAATACCAGCAGTTGTAGGATGTGGAGATATCCTGAGTGCTGTTGAACATGGGGATACATTAATCTTGGATGCTTTAGATGGCGAAGTATTTGTAAATCCTGATGAAGAAACAATTAAGAAATATGAAGCAAAAGCAAAGGCTTATGCTGAAGAAAAAGAAGCATTAAAAGTTTTAGTGAATGCGGAATCTGTCACAACTGATGGACATAAAGTAGAATTAGCTGGTAATATCGGTGGTTTTAAAGATGTTGAAGGTGTATTGAAAAACGGTGGTGAAGGTGTAGGCTTATTCCGTACGGAATTCTTATATATGGACAACGATCACTTCCCAACAGAAGAAGAGCAGTTTGAAGCATATAAGGCTGTATTAGAAGGTATGCAAGGACGCCGTGTCGTTGTTCGTACCTTAGATATCGGTGGAGATAAGAAATTATCATACTTTGAATTCCCAGAAGAAATGAATCCATTCTTAGGCTATCGTGCAATTCGTCTGTGTCTGGATCGTACAGATATCTTCCGTACACAGTTGCGTGCCTTGATTCGTGCTAGTGTTTATGGTAGATTATGCATCATGTTCCCGATGATTGCAACCGTAAAAGAATTCTGTGACGCAAAAGCTATTTATGAAGAAGAAAAGGCAAAATTGATTGCCGAAGGTGTAAAGGTTGCCGATAATATCGAAGTTGGTATGATGGTGGAAATTCCTGCTGCAGCTGTTAATGCGGATAACTTTGCTAAACATGCAGACTTCTTCTCTATTGGTACAAACGATTTGATTCAGTATTCAATGGCCGCAGATCGTATGAGCGAGCATGTATCTTACTTATATCAGCCATACAATCCATCTGTATTGCGTTTAATCAAGATGACGATTGATGGTGCACATAAAGAAGGCAAATGGGCTGGTATGTGTGGCGCAATGGCTGGAGAACCATATGCTGTACCTTTGCTGTTAGGTATGGGATTGGATGAATTCTCAATGTCTGCTACACAAATTCTGAAAGCACGTAAGATGGTAAACGGTTTAAGCAAAGATGAAGCAGCAAAACTTGCTGATGAAGCATTAAAACTTGCTACTGCTGAAGAAGTACTTGATTTAGTTAAAAAAGCAGTGGATTAATCATTGAAAAGGGTATCTTATTGTAGTGACCTCCTAAAGTGAGTCTAACTTTTGAAGGGTAATATCACGCAAAGATATCCTTTTTTGCTTTATTAGGAATACAATATAAGGGATTCTAAGAGGATCGCTAATCGTTGTGTGGGAAGTATGTTGAAATAGATAAGAGATCGCATGCTTAATAGGATACAAATTGTATGCTAATGAGTAGGTAAGTTAAAAAGTAGGACGTTGGAATCATCAATAAAAAGAAGGTGTCGTACCTCTTATTGTATTAGATTAAATGTAGCGCATAGCTCTTTTGGCATTGAAATTAGCAAAATTAAAAAAATATGTGAGATGTGAGAATCTGATTGTAGCGCTTACGACAATAATTTGCTAAAAATGACAAGATATTTCTTATTTCGTAAGATATAATTATTTTGTAATTAGCGGATAGCAACCCCGCAGTACAGCATCATCTGTATGCACATCTTTTCTTAAGAAAACCCTATGACATGAGTCAGTTCAAGGAAAAAGATGAGGAATCATGGTGTGAGGACCTTGATTTTAGCGACATGTGGTGGAAAGAAATGATTCTTACAATCCCTTTCAAGAATCATTTTTTTTTATGCTTAACTATGTTAAAATAATGAAAAGAGGAAAGGGATTACATATGAAAAAAGCAGTACTAGCGGCATCGCTCATGCTTTTGTGCGGATGTCAAACAACGAAGAAGGAAACAGAAAAACCATTATATTTTGTGTTTGCAACACCATTATCTACACATACCCTATGGCTGCAGGCAAAAAGCGGTATGCAGGATGCTTGTGATCTACATCATATACAATGTGATTGGCAAGGACCAATCAAAATTTCAACAGAACAAATGGAGGATGTAATTCAGACAGCAATTTTGAAAAAAGCAGATGGTATTATTACACAGGGAGTTATCAAGAAAACATATATCATGGAATCAATGGAGCAAAATGTACCGATCGTTCTTGTTGATTCACCGGTAGAAGACGCAAAGCCCCTTGCAACTATTTGTAAGGATTTTGAACAACAGGCACAGATGCTTTTGACGGATATTGAAAAACGGATAGGAAAGAATGAACATCTGCGCATAGGAATTCAGGTATCGGAACAAGATTTCGATTTGGCCAAACAGCAGATTGAATCCGTCCGTACGGTATTTAAAAAACATCCGGGCGGTTTTGAAATTGTTGCAATCAGTGAATCTAAGTCAGATCAATCCCGTTCACGTAATGAATGGATCAGCGTTTTGCAAAAAGAAAAAAATTTAAATATCACGCTAAATTTTGCCGGTGAAAGTGCGATTGGCTGTGTGATGGCGCGTGAATATCTGAATATGCAAGATGATCTGCTGATCTATGGTGTTGATGATATGGATGATACGGTAAAGATGATCAAAGAAGGTAAAATTGCCGGAAGCATAGTTACATCTTTTTATCGTTACGGATATGATTCCGTGGAGATGTTATATGAGTATGTAAGAAATGGAAAAGAACCGGTGAAAGAGCTTCAGCCAGCGCAAATTCTATTGCTTAATAAAGGAAATCTAAAAACATATGAAAAGGAGCTGAAGGAATGATGAAACGGTGGTTGCGTCATAATGATCAGCTGGAAAGCTTCAGCGATAAGATTTTTAATTACAATCTCATGTTAATCGTCATTGTAGCCTTTGTTTGTTCGACATATGTCATGCTGAATATACGAATTATCGATAAGTTTAATGATACCTATGTGAGCTACAATGATTTAAATGGCTTTTATTTTCATGTGAAGGAAATGAATGATAATTTTCAGGTCTATTTATATCAGCCCAGTGATGCAAATTATAAAGCTTTTCGTGATTCTTATAATGCATCCGGAAAAAACATAGATAAGATCATGCTGAGCCTAAAAGGGAATGAGCGAAAATGGCGTTTTGAACTCTTGCAGAATATGATTGATAAGTATTATATCGATGCTGAATTGGTCATTGCCAGTAATCTACAGCAAGAAGAAGACTTTAATCAGAAGTATCAGAAGTTAATACATGAATATGAGCTGATAGCAAAGACAAGTGGAGAATATTATGATATCGTAACCGAAGATATGCAGCTGCAGAAAATTGCGGTAAATGATAATCAGCGAACGCTGCATCTAGTATCTTTATTCTTTATTCTGTTTGTGATTACCTGGCTTGCTTATTTTTCCATTACGATGATTCGTTCGATGACAGATCCGATTGAGAAAATCATGAATAATATGAATCGCATTAAAATGGGTGAATACGACTTATCAAAAATTTCCAATGTAAACAAAGAAATGAATGTGCTTTGTTTGGCGTTGGAGGACCTTTCAAGAAGTATACAAAAAAATATTCAATATGCGAATGATAAATCCGATCTAGAGAAACGTGTATTGGAGCAGCAAAACGAAAATTTGAAAAAAGATGAACTGCTTGCGCAAAGCGAATTGCGGGTATTGCAAAATCAAATTAATCCCCATTTCTTATTTAATACCTTGAATATGATTTATAAAAAGGCTTACAGTGAAGGTGCATATGAAACAAGTGAACTGATGGAACGCACCAGCCGTCTGTTGCGTTATGCTTTGGATAATACAAGCCGCATCAGCAGTTTGAAAAAAGAATTAGCGGCTATTGAAAACTATAATTATATTCAGGCGAAACGTTATGGAGAACGCATTCGCTTTATTGTCGAGGCAGAAGAGGATCTTCCTGATATACGCATGCCAGGCATGATCTTACAGCCGCTTGTTGAAAATGCAGTTCTCCATGGTTTACAGGATGTTACGGAAGATGGTGAGGTCATGATTGAGGTTACGCAGCAAAACGATCATGTAATCATCAGTGTAAGTGATAATGGTGTTGGTATGGCCTCAGATGAATTGGAAAAATTAATTTTAAATGATTATGCCAAAGGAAGCGATGATCGTGTGCATCTGGGCTTATACAATGTTACCAGCCGCTTGAAGAAATTTTATGGTGATGAAGTAAGCATTATCATCAATAGTCTGGAAAACTGTGGCTTTGAGATTAATATTAAGATTGATCTAAGGAGGCGTTCCTGATGTATAAAATTTTAATAATCGAGGATGAGCAAATTGAACGCGAGACACTTTATAAAATCTTACACGATAACTTTACTTTAAAAGGATTGTATATGGCGAAAAACGGGAAAGAAGCACTGGATGTTTTTGAACGTGAAAAGCCGGAAATTGTCTTAGCCGATATCAATATACCGGGAATCAATGGCTTAGAGGTCATACGGCGAATCAAACAACAGCAACAAGACACTTCCTTCCTTGTATTATCCAGTTATAACTATTTTGAATATGCACAAGAGGCCATTCGCCTAGGTGTGAGTGATTTTATTTTAAAGCCATACAACATAGAACATTTGAAAGAAGTCGTAGATAGATTGATACACCAGCATCGAGAAAAACGTAAAGAGCAGCAACAGCATGATGAATTATTGGAGAAGATTGAAAAAATTACTCCGGTAGTTGAAAATGAATGTTTGTATGCGATCATCTCAAATGAGAACGAATTAGAATTAAAACGTTCTTTACGACTATTAAGTCCCCATATCTGTAGTGGTTTTTGTATGATCATGCAGAGTTTGACATGTGCTTTTCATACCACAGCCATGGATACCATTTGTGAAAACTTTAAAAAGCAGGGATATCGCTGTATCAAAGAATTGTTTCATGGACTGCAAATTTTCTTTATCCTTTTTGAGCGTCCGATTGACCAACAGGAAGTCCGACAGCTGGCAGGATATATCGATGGTTTGCGTAGTGAATATAAAGATGTCGTAATTGGTATTGGTCCTATTGTTTGTGAATTAATAAAATTTCATCATTCCTTTGATTTGGCGAGAGATCGATTAAGTGCTCAGGCACAGCCAGCTTTGAAGCTATTGATGGAAGATGAAAAAAGCAGTGAAGAAAATGCGGTAAATATTGCTACACAGGTAGAAGTATTCATGAAAGCATTTCAGAAGATGGATGAAGAATCTTTAAAAAAACATTTGAATCAATTAAGTCTTCAACTGATTCAGGAGGAAAAAGAACAATTGTATAAAGATGTATCTGAATTAATTACGTCTTTGAAAAACAGTTGTGAAAAACAATATCCGGAAATTGATTTTACTAAAGTCAAAATTACACCTTTGCGTGTGACAAGCAGTATTCACCAAGAAGTACCTTTATATTTACATATGCAAATACATCGCTTGTATGATCTGATTGCTGAGGAGAAATTCCGTAATACGAATTTACTGGTACGTCATGCCATTCGTTATATTGACAGTAATTATCGTAAACAAATTACATTGAGTGATATGGCAGATGCATTACAGGTATCACCTTATTATATTTCCAAATTACTCAGCAGCTCTTTGAATAAAACATTTACGGAACTGGTGAGTGAACGACGTGTAGAGGCTAGTAAAGAATTACTGAAAACAAATAAACGTATAAAAGAAATCGCTTATGAAGTAGGATTCCAAGGGCAAAATTATTTCACTAAAGTATTTAAAAATTATACCGGCGTTACCCCAAAGGTATATAAAAATACCTTTGAGAACAAGGAATAATAGCTTTGTATGGGGTTAAACACAAAGAATTGCTAAAGATAGCTAAATTTTACTATTTTTTCATTCTATAATAAAAATGCAGATAAAGAGACTATAATAATACTATCTGCAATACCATAATGTAAGGCTGTTACCAGCCAGCCTTAGATGAATCCTTTTTCTTTAAAAAAGTCATGTTACTCCCAGAACATGACTTTTTTGTATGAGAAAACCCCCAGATAGTCTGGGGGTTCCGTAGAGCTTTAGCGATGAGCCTTTAAAAATAA
>NZ_CAXUBY010000056.1:0-17078 GCF_964249515.1 Eubacterium sp. 3_1_31 | reverse complement strand
TACAGTTTTCACCTTTCGGTTAGGCAGGTGGTTTCCCGTGTTATCTTACGGGGTAGTGCCTTTTTTTTTTTTTTTTTCTGTCCCCCTTTCTTTAATCTACTTCTAACTTTCGTCCCTCTGGACGCACAATCCCCACATGGGACACAGGCACTCCACTGTCATAGGTTCCTGTGAAAAAGATAATGTCGCCGGGCTTTGCCTCGGAAGGGGAAATGATAGCGCACTGGTTGTAAATGCCCTGCGCCGTGGTACGGGGCAGGTTGTGGACGCCGCTGGCCGAGTACACCCAGCAGACAAAGCCCGAACAGTCAAAGGAGGTGGACGGGCTGGAGCCGCCCCACACATAGGGCCAGCCGATGTACTTTGTGGCTTCTTCCATGAGCGCCGCAAAAGCCGGGTCATCCAGTGCCTCGCCGGGTATCTCATAGCTGGGGCCGGTATCTTCGCCGCCGTTGTAAATCCCCTCCCACAGATAGGGCTTGTTGCCTTTGAGCTGCTGCATAACGGTGTATATCTGCCTCTGCTGTTCGTCAAGCCTCGGCAGAATCACGGCGGGCAGCGTCTTGTTTGTGAGGGTCACATTTAAGATGTAATACTCATAGGGGACTTCCTCGGTGGTAGTTTCCCCAGTCTCCGGGTCGGTGCTGGTTTCGGTGCGGTAGCGTATCTCGACTTCCTCCGTCAAGGTCAGCTCATACTGTGCCTCGAAGATCTCCCGCAGCTCGTCCTGCACCTGTTCCCGGAAATACACATGGTACTTTGCCGAGAGATAGGACGCCAGCTCATAGGGGTTGTGGCCGATCTCGTCCACGGAATAGCGGTACTCGTCATATCCGGGATGGGTGCTTTCGATGTTCGCTACCGTCTGCGCCAGCTCGTTTTCCAACGCTGTGTAGTCCTCGTCCACCCCCAGCAGGTCCGTATCCTCCGAGGCGTAGGAGGTGCCGGATAACGCATTGGCAAGGCCGCTGCCAAGCGTGGGGAAAATGGAGCTTACCGCCGACACAAGAAAACAGAGCAGCAACAGCAGGAGCAGGATCAGCACCGCCACAGGATGACGGGTCACAAACTGCGCCGCCCGACGGGTCGCAGTTCCCGAAGCGGCAGCGGTTTTCTTTGCGGCCTTTGCGCCCTGTTTTGCAGCAGCCTTTGCTTCTTTGGAATACCGGCGTTTCAGTTTCCATTTCTGCTGCACACGGGAAAGCGGATTGCTGGCAAGCTCCGGGTGCTCGGAGGCCATTTTCTGAAAATCCACATTGGCCCGGGCTTTTATGTCCTTCCGTTCCCACTTTGCCACCTTCCGGGCCGGGTGCTCCCGGTATCTCCGTTTGGCATACCGAGTCAGTTTCCGGGCTCCGGCCTCGGCCACAAGTTCCGACTTATGGGCTCCTTCCACACCCACATTTTCATGCTCGACCTCGTGGATCTTGTTGTGGACATAGAACCATGCTTCTGTACGGGCTCCCCGGACTGCCTTTTTTGCAAGCCCCGGCGGCTTCTTCGCTGCCCGTTTTGCCTCGGTCTTGTCCAGTTTCTCCCGGGCCTTTCCCAGCTTTTCCCCGGCGTGTTCCGCTTTGGCCTGTGCTTTCTGGTACTTATCCTTTTTGCTCCCGGCCTTCTCAGTGGAGCCCTCCGGCTCCTGTGCCTTGCCGGTATCCTGCGGCCCGCCCGCTTCATCCTCCTGCCTCATGCGGTCAGAGGGACGGCTTTTGCGACTGTCCTCTTGAAACTTGCCGCTTTTGGACTTCGGGCCATCGTGGCCCGAAGGACTGTCCTGTCCGGTATCTTCGTCCTCAAATCGCAGGCGTCGGGATGGTGCGGGGGAAGGCCCTTCCCGTTCAGCCGGTCCGGGGCGATTGCCCCCGGTATCCTCCGTCGGCTCCGGCCTTTGAAAATTCCGTTTGTCCGGTTTCTTTCCGATGATGTATCCCTCCTTTCCAAACCTCGGGCCAGCATGGCCCGAAGTGTGTTATGCCCGGTTCATTTCCTGTTTTTTGTCCTCCGGGCGGGTGGTCATAATGGCGTACAGCTCGGTATTCTGCGGGAAGCGGTCAACAAACGGGATGGTGGTATTCCCGAAGAACAGCAGCCCTTCGCCGGAATTGGTATGGGTCACATAGGAAAGCTGGTGGGGGCTGATCCCAAGTTGTTTGGCTAAAATCTGCCGGTCCCCCTGTGCCTGCGAGAGCAGCACAAGGAAGTCCGAGTTTTCAAAGATGTTCTCGATCTCCGGGCTTGCCAGAAAATCCTTTACGTTCTGCGTTAAAGCACTCGGAACGCACCCTTTTTTTCGCAGCATTTTCCAGATCGCCACACAATAGCTTGCCGTCAGACGGTCACGGAGCAGCACATGAAATTCGTCAAAGTAGCACCATGTAGCGATACCGCGGAGGAAATTCATGGACACCTGCGAGTTTACCAAGTCCTGCATAATGAGCATGGCAATCGTCCGAAGCCCGGCCCCCAGCTTTTTTAAGTCAAGGCATACCAGACGGCGGTTCAGGTCCACGTTGGTTTCATGGTTGAATACGTTGAGAGAGCCCGACACATAAATTTCAAGGGCCGTCGCCAGCCGCACCGCCTCGCCCTCCGGCTGGGAACAGAGCAGGTCATACAGGGTTTGGAGGGTCGGCATTTTGCTTGTTTCCGGGTCCTGCAAGTGTTCCCGGTACATCTGGCGCACACAGCGGTCAATGACGGTACGCTCCACCGGCTGCAAGCCGTCCTTGCCGCCGACGATCAGCTCCATCAGCGACAGGATAAAGTCGGCTTTCAGCGCCATCGGGTTTTCCTCGTCGAAGCTCAAATCAATGTCCATCGGGTTGATGTGGTGGGGGCTGTCCGGGGCGATCTCGATGACCTGTCCGCCCAGCCGCCTGATAAGGGGCGAGTATTCGCCCATCGGGTCCACCACGATAATGCGGTCTTTTGTGGCAAGAAACACGTTCACAAGCTCCCGCTTTGCGGCAAAGGATTTGCCGGAGCCCGGCACGCCGAGGAACAGGCCGTTGGGGTTTTTGAGCTTTTTCCGGTTTGCCATGATGACGTTATGGGAAAGGGCGTTGAGCCCATAATAGACGGCTTCGCCATCCATGCGGAGCTCCTGCGTCATAAAGGGAACGAAAATGGCCGTGGAGCTGGTCGTCATGCCGCGCTTGATCTCAATGCCGTTATGGCCCAGCGGAAGGCTGGAAAGAAAACCGTCCTCCTGCTGGAAGTCCAGCCGCTTCAAGGTGCAGTTGTATTTCTGGACGATACCGGACACCGTGAACAGGTCGTTGTCCAGCTCCCGGCGGGTCGGGGCCATGTTTACCACAAGGAAGGTCAGCAGGAACATTCTTTCATTCCGGCTCTGTAAATCTTCCAGAAGGGTCTTTGCGTCGTTGCTGTACGTTACAAGGTCGGGCGGGAGTATGTCCATGTCGTACCCTGACCGGGCTGCCTTTTTTTGTTCCTCCACTTTCATCTTGTCAATGTCGGAAACTTTGGCCTTGATGGATTTTACGGCGGCGGCCTGATCGACGGTCTGGATATGGAGGGTAATGGTCATTTCCGCATCCATTTCCAAAAGCTCCGCCAGCAGCTTGTCCGAGAGCTCCGAAGCCAAAATCTGCAAGTAAGAGGCAGCGCCCCAGGTCGTCCCCACCCGGAACAGTCGGCTGAAACGGAAATCAAAGCTGTCCGGGGCGATAAAGTCTTTGGTGGAAAGCCCGGTTTTGGGGATCATATCCCATGAAAACCGGAAGGGGGAGCCGCTGCCGGGGTGGAGCTGCCCGTAAAGGAGCTCCAGCCGTTCCAGCCCCGAAAGGGAGCGGCACTTGACGCCCAGCTTTTTGAAGTTCCCGCAAATGTCCGCCTCTACACGTTCCAGCCTTGCCCTGGCGGTGGAAAGGTCGTCTACGTTCACACCGAAGGTCAGGAGCTTTGTGCGGACAATGCCGTTGTTGCTTTTGGCGATCTGGTTTTCCAGCATTTCCACATACTCACACCGGACGCTGTTGTAATCGTCATCCTGCATGGGGATGTTCACGCTGTACCGGCTGCCCGGGCGGCTCCGGTGGTTGAGGAAGGAAAGCTGGAACGGAAGGCTGCTGTCAAAGTAGTTCAGACAGGCGCTCCACCCGTCAAAAATGGCTGCCTGATCTTCGGACTGTGCGAGCTGGTAGTTGATGTCCTCGTATTCAATGGTTTTGGTGTAATAGCGTTCCGCTACCCGGCACACCCCATCCCGGTACATTTCCCGGTAAGGGAGGGTCTGCTGGGCGGTGGTGGGAATGTTCTTTCCCTTTGTGAACAGGCCGAGAAGGCCCTGCTTTTCAGGCTTTTTGCCTGCGGGCTTTCCGGCCCTTCTGCTGTTTCGCAATCGGCTGCGCCTCCTTTCTGGCGCTAAGCAGCGCATAGAAATTTTCGGTTTTGTAAGGCCGCACACGGGGATAGAGGAACCGGGTGCGGATGATGTTTTTCAGCACTTTTTCCAGCGGGAGGCCGTCCCGTTCATACATAGCCAGAAAGAAGAACGGGAGCATGAGGCCGATCATCAGGAACATGGCAGCGCTGTTCCCGATACTGCCACGGGAAAACAGGTAAGCCGGGAGGCCCACCGCCGCCGCGCCGGAAAAACAAACAAGCTGGCGCTTCGTCAGGTTGAAGGCCAGCTTTGTCTTGATTTTGGAAAGGTCTTTTGGTACTGGAACATAGGCCATTTGGGTACACCTCCTTCACTGCTTCGGGCCAGCATGGCCCGAGGTTATCTTGCGGCCTCTTTGGCCGGGGCTGTGCTGCGGGCAGCTTCGACGGCTTCTCGTCCACTCTGCCTCGCCCGCCAGTATTCGGGGTGATACTGCCGGATGGACTGATTGAGTTTTTCTTCAAACTGTTCTTTGTCCTTAATGCGGTCAGGGATGTTCCACAGCTTTTTGTCCACCAGCTCCCGGAGCACCACACTTTCCTGTGCGTCCTCCTCATAGCAGATATAGCCTTTGTCCTTGAAGCCGCATTTTTTGGCCGCTGGGGAGAGGACGGCGGCTACCTCGTTTGCCACCATCGTTCCGCCGTGGCTGGCGGTAGATACCAGAAACACCCCCGGACAGAGGGTTTCACAGCTCTGCACCTCGCCCCACGGGGAGCTTTTCGGCGCATGGAACATTCCGCCCGTCCGGCTCCGGTCCGCCTGCATGAGCGCCGCCTTTTCCAAGATGGCCTTCAGCTCCGGGGAAAAGTAGGCGTATTCCCGCAGGACACGGGCGGCGTCCCCGCCGCAGGCGTTCATCAACAGGGTATAGGCGTCGCTGTCCGCTTTGGTACAGCGGCCCAGCAGTTTTCCGTCATAGTAGCAGGCCGCGTCATAGCCCGTCCGTTTGCGTGGCATGGTTCACGCCTCCTTTCTGCTTCGGGCCAGCATGGCCCGAGGTCAACGCTCCGCCCCACGGCTGGTCTTTTCCTTTGGGGACCGTTCTGCCTTTGCCTGCTCGGCAGCCGCTTTCCCGGCTTTGAGCTGGTCGCTGATGGACGCACGTCCCACAGAGCCGCGCTCCGCCATCTGTTCCAGCTTTGCCTCATAGGCTTGCAGAACAGCGGTGTTGAGCTGTTCCCGGAACTCCTTTGTGACAGGGTAGGCCATATCCCGATAGCCGCCTTTGCCGTCCGGCTGGCTGGGCATCCCAAGAAAGAGGCCCTTGCTGCCCTGTACGATTTTCAGATTTTCCACCACAAAGCAGTCATTGAATTTCACGCTGGCAAAGCCCATGAGATTTTTCACAGGTTCGATGACCCGCACGCTTACATCCAGCTTTATAGGGGCGGCTGGTGTTCCGCCCGCAGTTTTTTCCTGCATGGATTTCTCCTTTCCGCTTCGGGTCAGCATGGCCCGAAGCTGTTACAAGTTTACAGTGCTTTCAACTTCGTTTCCCCACACGTCCCATCCGGGCTTTTTTTCTCTGGCGAACAATTCCACTCGTGGTATATCGCCCATCAGTTCTACAATTTTCCGCCTGGCTTCGTCCGGCTTTTTACTGTGGCGCTCTATCGGGGAAACAATAAGCTGATGAACACCGGCAGACTTACGCTTCGGATGTCCTTTTACTGCTAAAAGACAAATTTCTGCATTGCCTCTGGTCCAATACCCCAGACCGTAAAACCATGAGTAGGAGCGCCGGTTCCTCTTTATCCATACAAAAGCCACAGAACGATAAGAAAAGCCCCATGCTTTAATGACCTTTAAGGCTTCCGGCAGTTGTGGGAATGTTGCCCACAGAAACAAAACGCTGTCTTTTGCAGCCAAGTCGGCTACTGGAAGGGAACAGATTTCTTCAATACTCATAGTGGGATAATGAAGCTCTGCTGATCCCTGCCTGTTTTTCTGCTCATACCGCCACGGTGGATCTGCATAGATTATCGAAAATTTTTCTTTCGGCATGATCCTCCTTTCCGCTTCGGGTCAGCATGGCCCGAAGTCTCTTAATGGCAGCCGAAGATGGATTTTGCAAGACTGCCTGTTTTGAATAAGGTAAAACACAGCAGCACCGTATATCCCACGCAGCCCCAGATCGCCCCGATGGGGTCGCCGTCGGTGGCGATACTCTGGATCAGCACCGCATAGATGGCGACACAGACCAAGATCAATAGACCTTGAAAGCCCACCGCAAAGAGGGAGCGGAAATAGTTCTGCCCCATGTGTCCGGTTTCCCTGTTGGGGACGGTGGCAAACGGGATAGGCGCTAAACTTGTGAGTAAATAAATTTCAATCATACGGCCATATACGATAACGAAGATCACGATGTTTAAGGCAATCATGGTAAGCTGGATCAGGAAGGATTGGAGCCAGAGCCCGAACAGAGGTCCTAACTCCATCGCTTCAAGCTCTGTCCGCAGACTGTCCAGCATATCCGGCGTGATCTCTGTCCCGTTCTGGATAATGCCCGCTGACTGTTGGATCACATGCTGGCTCACATCAAAGACCGCCAGCACGATATTGAAGGTGTTCGTCAGGATCATCACAGCCACAAAGGTTTTGAACACCCACTTAAAAAACATCCATGTGTCAACTTCATGGAGGTTGTTGCGTTCTATGAGCATCTGTATCAGTTCATAGGTCATAACAAAAGTGAGGATGACCCCGGCGATTGGCAGAATGGCAGTTTCGGAGATCTGTCGTATCATGGAAAAGACCCCGGCGTTCCAGTCCGCCGGGGTCGTGCCTACCTGTGTGGCGATCTCGCCAACGCTCTGATTGACGTTATCGAAAAGGCCATCCAGATTTCCCATGATACCATCGACGAGCAGACCTTTCAGCCATTCAACGATTGCGTCGATGATAAAGTCCATACATCAGCTCCTTTTCTGGAAAAAGGGACAACGGGTGACACTTAGCTGAACAGCCCGGACAGCAGAGGGATAAGCTGAAGGCCGATCAGAACGACACCGCCGCCAGCCATGAGCTGCTTAATGCCCTGGCTTTTTGCCGCGGGGTTGTCCGACCCGTAACCTTCCAGAAGGTTGATGACGCCCCATACCGCCAGACCGGCGCCAAGAGCCATGACCAGAATCTTGAGAATGTCGATTGCCTGATTGAAAAATTCCATATAAGTTCCTCCATTTTGTTTGTTTGATGGTTTTGGGTACAAAAAAAGCCGCCCACATCGGCGGCGCTTCGGGTCATCATGGCCCGAAGTTACACAAACTCGTCGCTGTCCAGATCATCGAAATTCAACAGGTCAGCTTCTTCGTCCGTGTCGGAGCCGTCCACTTCGTACACCGTGTATTCGTCCTCCGGCTTTAGTCTCAATGGCCGGTGGCGGAACAGGCTTTCCAAGCGGAAGGCGTTTTTCTTTTTGTCAAATTCGGCTGTGCACTTGTAATTCGGGTGCTTTTTCAAGTCATACTTCGGGGACAGGAAGGGTGGGAGCCCTCTAAGCTGCAAGATACATTTATCTCCGGGCATGGTGGTGATCTCGCTGGTGGTCATCAGTTCCCGGCCAAGCCGCTGCATATTCTGGCTGTAACTTTCAGACTGTCCACGGCTTCGGCCCTCGGTCTGCATAGAGATGGTGGCCTTGCCCAGCCAGTTTTCCGAAATATCCTTTAGGGTGGAAGCCTCCCGGCCTCCGAGGAACACGATACTGTCCATGTTGCCCATGATGGTTTCGGAATGGTCTTTGTACAATGCCTTGCACTGGCTCATAGCCTGATAAAAGAGCGTCAGGCTGATTTCACGGGAGCGGATGACAGCCACGATCTTTTCCAGCCCCGGCACCTGTCCGGTATTGGCAGCTTCGTCCCACAGCACCCGCACATGGTAGGGCAGACGCCCTCCATAGGTGTTGTCAGCCCGTTCACACAGAAGGTTGAACATCTGCGAGAAAGCGAGGGCAACCAAAAAGTTGTAGGTGGTGTCCGTATCGCTGATAAGAAAGAACAGCGCCGATTTTTCGTCCCCCAGCTTATCCAGCTCCAGCTCGTCATAAGACATGATCTCCCTGAGCTGGGGAATATCAAAGGGAGCCAGCCTTGCACCGCAGCTAATCAGAATACTTTTTGCTGTCTTGCCGCTGGCGAGCTTGTATTTCTTATACTGCCTCACGGCGAAGTGCTGGGGGCTGCGGCGTTCCAGCCCGTCAAACATATAGTCCACCGCGTTTTTGAAGGTTTCGTCATCCTCCCGGACTTCCATGCTGTTTATCATTTCCACCAGTGTATTCATGTTGCGTTCTTCCTCCGGCCCCTCAAAGACGATGTAGGCCACAAGGGCACAGTACAAGAGGGTTTCGGCTTTGGTCCAGAACTCGTCGCCCTCCTTACCGTCGCCTTTGGTGTTGGCGATCAAGGCGGTAACGAATTTCAAAACATCGCTTTCCGTCTTGATATAGGCCAGCGGATTGTAGTGCATGGATTTTGAAAAGTCGATACTGTTGAATACCCGCACCCTGTATTTCTCCCGTTGCAAAAACCGCCCGCACTGGTCGAGGGTGCCGCCCTTCGGGTCTACCACCACATACGAGGAATGGGCTTGAAGGAGCTGCGGGGTCAGCCAGAACCTTGTCTTTCCCGAACCGGACGAGCCGATGACACAGGCGTTTAGGTTCCGAGCATTGGCGGGTATCTTCGGACGGGTGTTCATGGTAAGGAACTCCGTCCCGGTCAGAATGACATTGTTCTGAAATTTAGGGTCTACAAACGGCTTTATATCCTCCTTTGTTCCGAAGCGGGCGGTGCCGTACTCCGCATCCCGCCGGAATTTTTTCGCCTTCCTGATCTTTGACTGTATCAGCAGATACACCCCAGCCGCACCGGCAAGGCCCACCAGCAGGTCAATACCGCCCAGCCCCGGCCAGTAGGTTTCAAAGGCTTTTGGGAAGGTATCGAGCATCCCCATGAGCTTTGTCCCGAAGTCTGTGCCGGGCGCAATACGGTAGGCCGTCCCGATTTTGGAGAAGAACCAGAACACAAAGAGGTACGGCAGGTTTGGGAGCACATATTTTCTGATCTTGTCACTCAACGTCCGTCCTTCACCGCCTCTCTGGTCCGCTGCTTTTCCTTCGCCTGTGTCCTGATCTGCTCCGTGAATTTCCGAAGCTGGCCGAGGATGGAAGGCTTGTCCTGCTC
The DNA here is from genome assembly GCF_964249515.1 of Eubacterium sp. 3_1_31. NCBI lineage: Bacteria > Bacillati > Bacillota > Clostridia > Eubacteriales > Eubacteriaceae > Eubacterium > Eubacterium sp. 3_1_31. Next base: position 7,478 of record NZ_CAXUBY010000056.1, on the reverse strand, counting down.
TTTGTTCAGCACCTTTGCGCTGTACTTCTGGAAGGCCGCCGTGATGGCGTCCGCCTGATTGGCTTTGAAAAACAGCAGGTAATGGCCGGGGCTCACTTTATGGAAAGCGTAGTCCACATGGAACTCCTTCGCGATCCGGTCAAAATCCTTTGGGGCTCCCACATAGGGCATGGCACTTTTGCCGCCATAGTGGTTCATCAGCTTTTTCACGCTCTGGCGTCCCTGCGGGGTCAGCGCCTTCCGGTGGTGCTTTTGCACCGCCCGCGCCACCTTTCCAAGTGCGGCAGCCAGCACCTTTCCCGTGAGCTTTGTTGTCCTGATCGAAAGGGCAACTGTTTTTTGGTTTACTTCTTCCTGCATAAAACCTCCTTTCCGTCGGGGTCCCCGCTATCCGGGAGGCCCCCGTACAGTCTCGGGGAACAGAAAGCCTCGGGCCAATGTGGCCCGAGGCTTACCGCTCGGCATCCCTGCCGGACGGAGCTTTCTTTTCCGGCTCCGTCTGGACTTTTTCGCCCTGTTCCCGCATGGTCTGCAAGATAGAGGGCTTCTTTTGAAGCTGGGAAGGCTTTTCGCCGGACAGCGGTTTGATACATTCCAAGCGGTCAGCCGCCCGGATGGCGTTGTCCGTGAGCTGCCTCTGCCATGCGCCCACGCTGGGAGCCCAGCGGAAACCATTGCTTTTCAGCTCAGCCCGGGTGTCCGCGTCAGGCTTTCCGTCAAAGAATACCTGCAAGCGGTTGTCCTCCCGGTTCATTTCCACACGGCCCCCATCGAACTCCCAGCCGGAAAATTCCTGCTGTGCCTGTTTGGAAAGCTGTTCGATACGGGTCTTTACCCGGCGGATCTCCGCATTGTTGTTGGTAAGCTGGTAGCTTTCAAAGGGCCTCGGGTCGCTCCGCCAGCTTGACGCCATGCTTGCTTTCAGCTTTTCGATCTGGTCCGGCGACAGCAACGCACAGCCATCCAGCTTGCCATGCTTGCGGTAATAGGCGTTGACCTCCTTCATAATGAGCTGGGAGCGTTCCAACCCGTCCAGCTTCTTCTGGAGCTTTTCAATCGCTGCCGGGTCATCGGCACTGATCCCGCCCATGCCGGTACTGCGTATCTTATCCAGCAGCCCTTGAATATACCGCCATTCCTCCATGTTGCTGTCCCGGGCCCGGTTTTGCTTTTCCTTTTTTCCCACCGGGAAATTGGCAGGTCCGGCGATCATCACAGAGGGAACCCTTGCGTCAATGGCAAAGCCCTGGTTCATGTTTTCGGCCAGCTTGCGGGCGTAGGTATCTAACAGATGGTCGATCTTTTCATGGTACATGGGGTCTACCCGGGATTTCTGCTGTTCCGCTATGGCGGCGGCCTTATCCACCATTGCCCGGTATTCCGCCGTTGCGCTCCCTTCCTTATAGTCGGAAAAGCTGTTCATTTCCTTTGCCCGGCGGGCGGCCCCTTCATTGATAGGGTAATAGTTGATGGTATACACCTCCTTCATGCTTCGGGCCATGCTGGCCCGAAGTCTTACCGTTCTTCATGGGAAGGCCCCGCCTTGTTCTTCTTCGGAGCGGGCGGGGTCTCTTGAAACCGTTTGAGTGCGGCGAGAATGGAGTGGACAGGCTCGGCCTTTTCGGGATAGGCAAATATCCGGTGTTCCGGCGGAATGTCCTGCGGCCCGTGGTAATACTCCTTGAAGCCCTCCGGGACTGCCGACACATACCCACCGGGAGCGAATACGCCGCCCTCGTTGATACGCACATCCCGCCCGTATGCCTCATAATCGAAGTAGTTCTGAATGTGCTCCGGTATGTCGATAGTCCCAAGCTCGTCGGCGTACAGACGGCCCAGCCCTTCATCATCGGAAATATCCGGGTAAAAGCGGTAAAGGTCAAGGTTCTGCGTCAGGTTTATCAAATCCTTCACGCTCCTTGTGTGGTTTCCTAAGACAAGAGCGGCTTCAAAGGTTTCCAGTCCGCCCTTATCCCGTACTTCCACCAGAGCGTGGCCCAGCTCGTTCAGCTCGTCGATGTCCTCACATTCGTAGAGATGATCGTAGAGCCCCAGCACATCACTGTCAAAGCTGGTAAAGAACACTTCGCTGTACCGTTTCCCGTCTATCCCGATTTTGGCAAGGGCGGCCTGCAACTCCTGTGTCGTCATGGGGAAATGTACCGTTGTCCCTACCTCGATCCCCATTAAGGGGTACAGGGCTGTATTGGTTATATAGGCTTCAAACATGGGCTTATTCCTCCTTTCCGACCCGGTCAGCCAGCACCTCATAGATCCCGGCCATAATGTAATCGGCACAAGGGAGGGCAATCGCATTTCCCAGCGCCTTGTAGCGTTGCAGAGGCCGGATCTCCATGCCGTCCGCCCCGTACTTTGTCCAGCCCTCCGGCAGCCCCATCAGCCGCTCGCTTTCCGTTTCCGTCAAGAAGCGGATACAGCCGCCCGCCGGGTCGCCCTCATACCAGAAGGCAAAGGGCGTTACATCACTGGCTAAAAGAGTGGGAAAAGGGTCAGTTGGTAATCCGAAGCTGTTTCGGAAGGCCGTTTCTTCCTGCCTTTTTGCCGCTCCCCGCATACGGAAGCACTGAAAGGGGTGGATGACTGGTATCTGCCGCCCTGTTTCAAAAGAAGCTGTTCGATCTCCTTCGGCGGCGGCCCGCCCGCCCTCTCCGCAAGGCGGAGGAAGTGGGAGCATTGGACGGGGCTTAAATAGTATGTCTGCGGCACGTCTGCCTCCAAAATCCGCCACGACGAAAATCCGCTGCCTTCGTGCCAGCCTTCGGGAGCCTGCCCAATACTGGGCGTCCATGAGCCGCCAGCACACATCAGGCGTTCCCCCTCGCACCATTCCGGCGTTTCCCCATCTTCCCGAAGGAGGCATTGGAACTTCGGTGTCCGAGAAAGCGGATAGGACGGCTCTAAAGTCCATCCGGTCATTTGTAGAAAACGCTCCCATGACGTTTTCCCAAACAGCGATAGCTGGATATAGGTTATCAGTAGCATCCCTCATTTCCTGTATGATACGAAACGCCTGATAGAACAGGCTTGATTTTGCCCCGGCAAGGCCGGAGCGGTTGCCGATCAGAGAAAGGTTCTGACAGGGAGAGCCGAAGGTAATTATATGGACAGGCGGGATTTTCCTGCCGTCCACCTTCGTAATATCTCCCAAATGCGCCATATCGGGAAAGTGCCTTTTGGTTATGGAGATGGGCGCTTTCTCAATCTCGCTGGCCCATACCGGACGGATACCGCACCGGGAGGCGGCCAGAGGGAACACGCCGATCCCGTCAAAAAGGCTCCCCAGCTTAATGTCCGGCATGGCCCGGGGTGCCGTGTCCCTTCACGGCAAGCACCCCTTCCAGCGTTGTCGCCGCAATGCCCAGCCGTCCGGCAACCGCAATATCGTTTTTTACATCCTCGTCCACAACGCTACCGCAGACGATCAGGGTATGGGAGCGCCGCAGCATATCCCGGCGCATATCGATCCCGGCCTTATGTTCCTCGGGAACGCTGTCATTCAAAAACAGCGGCAGGTACAAGAGCGGGCAGATCGGGGAAAAGCCCGCCTCATAAGCAAGACGGCAGTAGTGGGCCGCCAGCTCCATATCAACATCCGGCTCGCCGCTCCATGCGGCGGTCAGGTACGCTAAAGGTCGTTTCATTGGTTGAGCCTCCATTTCTGTTTTGGTTTAGGGAAAAGCAAGGTATCGCCCAACCCCTCCGCCCCTTCCCCCGGGAAGGGGAACGGCTCTGGAGAATTTATATCCCCGTCGCTTGACCGGGAAAAAGCATAACCGGGAGAAATCCGTCAAGGGTGCCTCCGGCACCGCCTGCGGCGGCGCTGCCCTTGACTGATTTTCCCGGCTATGCTACGGAATAACTGGCGACGGGGAATCATTTATATCTCCAGAGCTTCGGGGCGCGGGGCAGAGCCCCGCAATCCTCGGGCCATGCTGACCCGAAGTTTTAGCTTACTTTTCCTGTTCGGTTTTCTTCTCCGGCTTTTCGTGTTCCTTCTGCTGACCCTTCCAGTCGTCCAGCAGCTTGATGATCTGATCCTTCATTTCCCTCGGCGTAGTTTCCTTGCCGAAATACTTGCTCAGTTCCGCACCTGTCAAAATCACTTTGTCTACCTCCTTTTTGTCCTCCATCATAATGCCGTCGATTACATCCCCGTTGAGCAGCTTCTTTTCGTCCAGCTCCCGCATACGCTTTGCCTGCGCCTGTGAAGGCGAGGACTGCTGGCTGTCAATGGCGACGGCGATATAGTTCTGGTTCTTCTTGCCGATATAGGAAAGTTCCACCGCCGTAGTAAAGCCCAGCTTTTTTTCATCCATCAGCTTCATCAGGTCGGGAACCAGCTCATTCAGCCGGATATACCGCTGCACCTGTTTGACTGCCATCTTGTTTCGCTCGGCCACGATCTCATTGGAGCGTTTGCCAGCGTCCTTCGGGTCAATCTGGCCCGAAGTGCGGGAGCCCTGGTGCTTGATAGCTTCAAGCTGCATTTTCAAGGCTTTGGCCCGCTCACTGGGGAGGATTTCTTCACGCTGGTTCAGATTGTCCTCTACCATCTGCGTGATGGCTTCATCATCCGTCAGGTTTCGGACGATACAGGGCATATCTGCATACCCGGCAAGCTCGCTGGCTTTTTGGCGGCGGTGGCCGGATACGATTTCATAGCCGCCATCCTCACGGGGACGGACAATAGCGGGCTGGGTAACTCCCTTGTCCTTGACGCTGGATACCATAGCCCGCATTTCTTCATCGTCCCGGACTTCAAAGGGATGGTTTTTGAAGGCGTGGAGTTCGTTCAGCTTGATATAGACGATCTGCTCCTTGCCCCGGCGTGGAGCATCCTTCGGCTTATCGGGTTCCTTTGGAGCGGGAGCGGCCTGTACCGGTGGAGCTGCTTTTTTCTCCGGTTCCTTTTTGACCGCATTTCCCGGTTTCTGTGCAGGAGCTTTGGGCTTCGGAGCGGCGGCCTTGTCCTTATCTGCTTTCGGGGGACGGCCCCGGCGCTTCGGCTGTTCCGGCTCTTTGGGTTTTTCCTCCGCTTTTTTCGGAACCTCCGGCTGCTTTTCCGGTTTCTCCGCTTTTGCCGGGTCAGGCTTTTCCCCGCCGGGAGCTGCCGCCCGTTCCTCGGCTTTCTTTTCCTTCATAATCTCAGCGAAGTTATAGACAGAAACCTGTGGGTTCTTTACCTCTGGCTCCGTCTTTTTTTCCGGTTCCGGGGAAACGGAAACCTTCTCCGGCTCTTTTGGGGGAGCGGGAGGCGTTTCCTTGTCCGGCCCGGTATCCGTTACCGGCTGTCCCGGCGTTTTTGTAGTTTTATCATCTGCCATAAGCATTTACCTCCTGTTTTTAGGCATGAAAAAAGGGGCTCAACTTTTCAGTCAAGCCCCCGTGGGAAGTTCCTCCTTTCTTCGCCATGATACAAAAATACCGCCCGTAGTCTCGTTTGGGCGGTACTTTGTGTAAGATTGGCAGTCCATTATTAAGTTTTTTATTATGTTCCCTTTGTACACCGTTGCAAGGCTAAGACAATAGCAATAAAGATGGAAAGATATTTCATGGTATAAACCAGAATTTTAATCATTTCCATCTGTGATTGACTGACCTCCATGACTGCCTGTTGTTCTTGAAAGGAATTAAACATATAGAACAGACAGACAGAAAAGGCTAAGGTCAAGAAATATATGAGGAAGTCTTTATAACTTTTTCGGACATTGCGCAGGGCAAGTCTAAAGTACATTACTAATGTCACCTCCCAATAGTGTGACAACTTCCATAATACGGGAGAAAAATGCTTTGCGCGTGTCATTGCCGCGATGAAGTTCGTTAAAAATCTTACCATCCTTGATAAATAAAATACGATGAGCATAGGATGCGGTGAACGCATCGTGGGTTACCATCATGATGGTTGCGTTAAATTCTTGATTTAAATGTTCCATAGTATCTAATAGCATACGACTGGATTTGGAATCTAAAGCACCTGTTGGTTCATCTGCCAATATCAAGCTTGGATTGGTGATTAATGCTCGGGCACTTGCGACACGTTGTTTTTGACCGCCGGACATCTGGTAAGGATATTTTTGTAAAACATCAAGAATATTTAATTTATGAGCTACTTCTTTGATACGTTTATCAATCGTATCTGGTTTCACTTTTTGGATGGTCAATGCTAAAGCAATATTTTCATAAGCATTTAAAGTATCTAACAGATTAAAGTCTTGGAAAATAAAGCCCAATTCTTCACGACGAAATTTGCTTAAGTCACCTTTTTTCAATGTTGTAATATCAGAATCATTGATAAAAATGTGACCACTGGTTACCGTGTCGATGGTAGAGATACAGTTTAACAGTGTCGTCTTTCCAGAACCACTGGGTCCCATCACACCAACAAATTCCCCATGTTCAACAGAAAAGCTGATATTATCAACTGCTTTTGTTATGTTACCGCGATTTCCATAATATTTTTGAATTTTATCTACAACTAATACAGGTTTCATAAGCTCCTCCTTTATTTATGCAAATGCTCATGGATGGCATTAAGTCGATATAATAGTATGGTCATAAGAAATAAGAAGAACAGACACCAGTAAATGCCGGTATGTAAAAATGGTGGCAGCAGAGTCTGTAGAAATAAGAGTATCGCCATACATAAAATACAGCCTTCGATTCGATGATTCCATAATGTTTTCATATCATCACCTCCATGGTACACTCATATTTTACGTTATCTGTGTCTGCTACGCCATGGATGTGTATTACAATATACTTACATTTCTGTAAGTTAGCATTTTTATCATCTTCCACACACATCTCTTATGAGCTTTGTTGTGGACAGATATGTAAATGCATTATCTTATAAAAGAAAGAGGCAGATACGAAAACGTATGTATCCTCACATATAAGAAACGTATATAAAAAAACGCAGTTATCGTATCATAAAGAAATGCATAGTATAAAAGCAAACCGTTATCCTTCAAGAAAAATGCTACAGATGCCCCGTTTAAAACAAAGCGTTCTGTAGCTTTTTATCTGCTTACCACAGCTAGGCTAGCAGATCTTGAATTTCTTTTAGAAAAATAGAAACTTCACGTTCACCAAGTGTCTGCTTCAGATACAATCCACAATAATTTTGTAAAAGGTCGCACTGTTCATGAATACGTTTTTGCTCTTCTTCTGTCGTAGCAGCTTTTTCCAATTCTTTTACATAGCGGACAAAGTCAAGCAGAACATAGATAATCAGATAACTGTTTTTTTCACTTGTGTTCATAGTTCTCCCTCCCTGTATGTTCATACTAGCAGAAATTTGTATATTTTACCATAGATATTCCGACATATTATACAATAAAAAGCCTTATATTAAAGGCTTCTAGATAAAATTTATAAAAAAATTTTTATATCTAATTTTGGATTATTCGCATAACCACTATACTTTCAAGCATTTTGGAGTATAGAAAACCATTCAT
>NZ_CAXUBY010000055.1:0-17340 GCF_964249515.1 Eubacterium sp. 3_1_31 | reverse complement strand
TCCTTGCAATCATTATACCAGAAAATGGGGCAAAAGTCAGTAAAATCAAGTGTTTTCAGTTTGCTCAGCAGACACTATTTACTAGTGTTTTCATATAAATGTTATATAATGAAGACGAAAACATTGTATAGAAAGGATGCGTATATTGTAAGGATGACTGCTTAGGTGAGTTCATTACAATATACCAGGTGATGGTATGGCATATAATGTCCTGATCGTAGATGATAATAAAGAAATCCGAGAAGTGGTCAATGTACTATTAAGTAATGAAGGATATATTGTGAATGAAGCTGACAATGGTGCAGAAGCTATTACAAAATGCGAAGCACAGGATCTTATTATCTTAGATATCATGATGCCCGGTATGGATGGTTTTAAGACATGTCGACGTATCCGTGAATTAACCAATGTACCTATCTTATTTCTTACGGCAAAGACTTTAGATCAAGATAAAGAAGACGGCTTTAACAGTGGTGGCGATGATTATCTTATTAAACCATTTTCCTATAGCGAGCTTTTATCTCGTGTAAATGCTCTTATACGTCGTTTTTATGTATATCGCGGAAAAAGTAATATTGAGGAAAGTAATATTATAGAACGTAATGATTTGAAAGTGGATCAAAATAGTAATCGTGTATGGGTTGGTGATGAAGAAGTAAATCTTACCGAGATAGAGTATCGTATCTTGCAATTACTGATTACCAATCCTAAGCGCGTCTTTTCTAATAAAGAATTATACGAAAGCATATGGGATGAATCCTATTTATATACTGCCAATAACACGATCATGGTACATATACGGAATTTAAGGAAAAAATTATTAGTTGATCCTTCCAATCCTAAGTATATACGTACTATTTGGGGAAAGGGGTATCGCTTTGATTAGAAAAACACGAATATCCAGATTAAGTATCAAACTGGTTATGATAGTGTTAATTTCTTTTGTGGCCAGTGCTTTATTATTTGCTATTTTGTTCATGAACCGTTATCGCGTTTTTCATTTCATTATTGATGAAACAGCCTTAACAAAATCAACAGCTGAATCGGTAGCTCAATTGCAAACTACGATTACCAAGAAACATATATCAAAAAATGATCAGAAACGCATCCGTGAAGAAATGAAAGAATATCGCCATCTTACGATGCAGCTATATGATTCTGAAGGGGTCTATTATACGGATCATGCCAGTCCTTTGGAAAAGGATGTATACATAGAAACATCTTCTTTTCTATTAACGTTATATTATCCACAATATGAAGATTATACATTAAAATTTTATGATGGTACATATAATTTGACCGTGTATTCTTATCAAGGTGTTTGGTTTATGGAGCTGTATGTAATAGGTGCTATTGTGCTTTGTGTGATGCTATTTCTATTACTGATCATGCGCTATATCCGCCGTAAAATAAATTACATCCTAAAAATAGGGGATGAAATGAAGCTGATAGAAAGTGGAGATTTCCAACATCCAATTCTTTATGAAGGTAAAGATGAATTAACAGATCTAGCAATTCAATTGAACCAATTGCGTTCTGTATTAGATGAAAACATGCGAAGTGAAAAAGAAGCAAAACAAGCAAATCAAGATTTGGTTACAGCGATGAGTCATGATTTACGTACGCCATTGACCTCCCTCCTTGGTTATCTTGATATTCTTGACATGAAAATATATAAGAATGAAGAAGAGCGTTCGGAATATATTCGTAAGTGTAAAATAAAGGCTGATCAAATTAAAGATATGTCTGATCGTTTATTTACGCATTTCCTAATCTATGCACAGGATGAGAATATCCAATTGCAGCTGATGGATCAAGATCAGGTAAATGTGATGCTCGAGGCCTTTGGCAATGAATTGATTGACAGTGGTTTTGAGATTCAGCTGCTTATTGACGCAAAACCATTTAAGATTATGGCTGAAACGAGTTTGTTAAAAAGAATATTCGATAATTTATTATCAAATATCCGCAAATATGGGTCATCACAAGTGGAAATAAGTTTACGCTGTGAAGAAAAGCAGTTATGCATGTGTATTAAAAATGATAAGAAAGAGGATATTTCAAAAGAAGAAAGTTCTTATATCGGATTAAAGAGTGTACGAAAAATGCTGTCTTACATGAATGCTACTTTAGTGATTCAGGAGGTAGAAGACATTTTTATAGTACAGCTTGTGTTCCCTTTATCAATGGATGGTTTACCAAAAGCATGAGATGATGAATGAGGATCCTTTATATGGAAATGTTAGTATCAGATGAAATACATTCCTATCGGCTTTTGGAAATCTTATACAACTAGGATATGAAGTGAATAAAGAAAAAGAATCATCAGCAAGTTCTAAGCATGAGATTACTTGAAAGAGATAATATTCAAACCTATTTCAGTAAATCATTGCGTGAATGAATTGCCAAGGATTCTTTTTTTGTATCATGTTTCACCGTGATGTGATCATTAGAATATTATCATAAATAGCATAAGAAAACAGTTACTACTTAAAATTAAGGCTTACTTGAATTAAAATTACAAAAAATGTAAGGAAGTTAATGCTTGCAGGATACCATCTTCACTAACCTTTGTCGTTACATAATCAGCGATTGCTTTTACATCTTCATGAGCATTTCCCATAGCAATGCCTATGGCAGCATGTGTCAACATTTCTACATCGTTTAAACTATCCCCAAAGGCAATGTAGGAATCCATTTGCAGATGTTTTAACAAGTATTGGATGCCTTTATATTTATGATAATCTTTTAATACGATGTCGGCATACGTGGATAATCCGGGAATAATATGTATACCATCAATTTCATGATAAGATGCATAATCGTATTGTAAGGGACCGTAAGCGATCATCATGATGACAGGTTGTCCATCATAAGGCTTAACTTCTGGAACAAGTTCTTTAAAAAAATCCAATGCCTGATAAACCAGCTCATTAGGCGCAGCAGTAAGATATTCACCTTCTCCATGAATTATCAATATAGGATTTTGTTGGGCATGTGCCACCTGCATACACTTTTCAACACTCGCTTGAGGAATACAGGCGAGATGTAAGATTTCTTGTTTTTTATTAAAGATTGCCTGACCATTGTTACATAAGAAAAAATCCCAATCAATTAAGGAAGCAAAACCGCCATTCTTCAATGATGGCAAAGAACGTCCTGTTGATATTCCCAGTAAATGCCCTTGTTTATGCAGCTGTTGTAAGGCTGTGATTGTAGAAAGGGGAATTTGATGGGTTTCTGTATCAATGAGTGTACCATCAACATCAAAAAGAAATAGCATTTTATCGTTCATAAATTTATCAACCTGCCTTATGTCTACATGGTATCATAGGTTAAGGAACATTGCCACATTTAATCTTCATGGTGAAGTACACATTCGTAAACATATGGAAAACAACGGAAATTGGGTAGGAAATAGGCGATATACCTTTTTTTTACTTGGCTTTTTTGATAAAATAGGAATGGAGGTAATTTTTTTATGAAATCTGCAATAGTATTAGCGGCTGGTAAAGGTACCAGAATGAAATCCTCACTATGTAAAGTCATGCATCCGGTGTTAAATAAACCGATGATCGGACATATTATCGCGGCATTAAGGGCTGCCGAGGTTGATCGAATCATTGTTGTTGTCGGACATGGAGCAAATAGCGTCAAGGAGTATTTACAAGATGACGTAGAATATGCATTACAGGAACCGCAGTTGGGTACCGGGCATGCTGTCATGCAAGCTAAGGCATTAGCTGAAGAAGACGGCGATACCATTATCGTAAATGGGGATGGACCTTGTATTCAGAAAGAAACAATTCTGAAAGCATTTGCGGCGAATCAAAACTATGCATGTACCGTATTGACTAGCGTATTAGCGGATGGTGAGCGTTATGGACGTATAGTACGTAATCGTGATGGTATGGTTGAAAAAATCGTTGAAGCAAAAGATTGCAGTGCTGAGGAATTAGCCATTAAAGAAATCAATACTGGAATTTTCTGTTTCAAGACCAGCAAGCTGTTTGATGGTTTAAAAGAAATCACCACCAACAATGCCCAGAATGAGTATTATTTAACAGATCTGGTAGAAATTTTTCATAAGCATAATGAAAAGGTAAATGCGATGATCGTAGATGATGCAGAGGAAACCATGGGTGTGAATGATCGTGTTGATTTAGCAAAAGCCAATAGCTGGATGAAAAAGCACATTAATCATAAACACATGTTAAATGGTGTGACCATTCTGGATCCAGACAACACCTATATTGATGCTGATGTGGAAATCGGAGAGGATACAACGATTTATCCCAATGTGCATCTACAGGGAAACACTAAGATAGGTTCCCATGTGACAATTTTACCGAATTCTTTCTTGCGCAATGCGCTTATTGAAGATGGTGTGACCATTGATAGCAGCAAAATTGTTGAAAGTAAGGTAGGGGCTAAGACAACAATCGGTCCTATGTCACATTTAAGAAACAATACGGAAATTGGTGAGAATTGTCGTATTGGAAATTTTGTGGAATTTAAAAACTCACACTTTGGCAATGGAAGTAAATGTGCGCACTTAACGTATGTGGGAGACAGTGATGTTGGCGAGCGTGTCAACTTTGGCTGTGGTGTTGTGACCGTCAATTACGATGGTAAGAACAAATATCGCACGACGATTAAAGATGGTGCATTTATTGGCAGCAATTGTAATCTGATTGCGCCTGTGACCATTGGCGAAAACGCTTTGCTTGCGGCAGGTTCTACAATTACTGATTCAGTAGATGATGGTGATATGGGAATTGCCCGCTCTCGTCAGTCCATAAAGAAAGGTTATGGATCAAAGTATAAGAACAAATAGGAAAGGAATAGGGAACAATGGAAAACAAAACAGTAGTATTTGCGTTAACATCCAGTGTGGGTCTGGCAAATGAAATCGTCAGTCAACTGGGTATTCCTCTGGGACAGTGTGATGTAAAACACTTCTCCGATGGAGAAATCATGGTTGAACTTGGGGAATCTGTACGTGGTAAGAATGTCTTTATCGTACAGTCTACCTGCGCACCGGTTTCCAGTAACATCATGGAGGTGTTGATTGCTATTGATGCCTGCAAACGTGCCAGCGCCGGACATATTTCTGTCGTAATGCCATACTTTGGCTATGCACGTCAGGATCGTAAGGCAAAACCAAGACAGCCAATCACCTCAAAGTTAGTTGCTGATTTACTTGAAAGAGCAGGAGCTAACCGTGTAATCACAATGGAACTTCATGCTACACAGATTCAGGGATTCTTCGATATTCCGGCGGATGATATTTCAGCAATACCAATCATCGGTAAATATTTCAAGGAATTAAATCTGCAGGATGTAGTTGTTGTATCTCCGGACCATGGAGGAACTACGCGTGCGCGTAAGTTAGCGGAGATTCTGCATGCACCATTGGCTATTATCGATAAACGTCGTCCAAAACCAAATGTGGCAGAAGCGATGAATATCATTGGTGATGTAAATGGTAAGGTTGCCATCATGGTAGATGACATTGTAGATACTGCCGGAACATTAACAGCAGGTATTAACATGTTGTATGAAAAGGGTGCTACCGCTGTATACGCATCTTGTGTACATGGGGTATTAAGCGGACCAGCAATTGATCGTTTAAAAGCAAGTAATTTAGCAGGTTTCATCTGTACAAATACAATTGCACAAGATGAAAAAGCTGCTCAGTATCCAGAAATGAAAGTATTATCTGTTGGACCGGTACTTGGTGATGTCATTAAGGCAATTGAAGAAAACCGCCCGGTAAGTCCAATTGTTTCCCGTTACGCTGAATAAAAAAATACATAGAAAGGAATTTATATGCTGGAACATATCGTTGCACAATTCCTGCCAGAAATTATTTCTTTACTGGAACTGATTGGGATTGCAGTAATCACCTTCGGTTCGGTTAAGGCTTTCTATCATTATAGTAAGGCTTTTCTGACAAAGAAACGATACCCGATACGTATCGAATTAGCAAATGCTCTGGCATTGGGACTGGAATTTAAGATGGGAGCCGAAATTTTAAAGACGGTTCTTGTCCGCAGTCTAAATGAAATCCTCATTTTAGGTGCGATCATTCTTCTAAGAGCACTGTTGTCATTGATGATTCATTTTGAAATCAAGGCAGAACAGCAACATGGCTCTCCTGAAGAGGCATCTCCTAACAATTATTAAATATCATAAAATATTTATTAAAAAAGAGTCAAGGCATATACGAATGTATTCTCACAAATGAAGTGGCAAATGTGAGAGATACCGTGTAGTGTCACGACTCTTTTCTTATATAAGTCTTTATAAAGGATATTTTATTGCTTTTCTATTCTTATAACTTATTAAACTTTATTTCATAATTTAACATACTTCTTTATAATTCATTAAACTTATTTGTAAATCATCGAAATTTTCTTTATAATTCAACAAACTTCATTATAATTCATTAAACTTTTCTTGATAACTCATGGTACTTAGCTTTTTAAGAAACGTATGTTCTATTTATCGTTTGTATGAAAAATGGTGTGAATAAAATGTTTAGGCCCATGTCGATAAAGCAATAAGATACCATCTTTTCCTATATCATGATAAACATCATCAAAATAAAACATACCGGCTACTGCCGTGAATTGATTCCAAAAGTCACTATGTAATGCTTTATGCAATACGGTATGCTGCAAAGCTTTATTTTCAATTGTAATAGCTTGTGCCAACATGCCAAATGCTTTTTCTTTGTGAGGCTCATAGCGGACATCTTGAAATTTATACTCTTTACAATTGCGATTCCAGGCTAACCAATTAGCCAGCCCATGAGTAAATGTCATATCATCTAGCATGTCAAGATAATGGTGAGTTGACAAAGGGTAACGATGACGTATACAAAGCTTGGTTATTTCCAAAGTGATATAATTTTGCATGATATAAGTCATTTGAGAGAGGATTCTTGTATAATCAGCAATATGAATCAGATCTAAAATGATAACGTTATGCTTGAAAACTTCGGTACGCATTGGGGCTGAGGTACTTCCGACAACCGGTATGATGGTTAATGAAGCAAGAAGCTCATCCATATCGGAAAATAAGCTTAACCAGATATCTTGATTAAATACCGGGAATTCCTCGACAATCGTTTCCAGTTCACTTAATAATGCGGAAACGACATCTTTACGTTTGCTATCTGGTTGTTGAAAGCCAGATACATAGGAATATCCGCTGCTTTGTTCCATAGGTAAATCATGTAAAAAGGCATGAATAAGAGATGAATCAATTTGCATACTATCCCTCCTTGTCTTTTATTTTACTATAGAAATGTAATTTCAGAAAGGAAGAAACATTATAATTCTTTGAATTCACAAGAAAGTACATCAGAGTAGAATCTGCTGAGGTATTTAAATTATGCATGGCATTACATTCGGTAAGTCGAGGCAGTTTACGAAAAGAATCTGCCATCGCAAATAAAGTTAACACCTCGGGGAACAATAACTCATGAGGTGATTGTATGGATAAGCAATTAGCAAAGCGTGTGTTTTTGTGTTGTTGTGGTTTTTTGCTAGTAATTGCGATGATGGCATCCGTCTTGCCATCTGCTGAATTGATTAAGGTAAGCAGCGAGAAGAAAAAAGTGATGTATCTTACCTTTGATGATGGTCCAAGTCAGAATACGCAAGAAATATTAGATATTCTAGATCGTTTCCATGTGAAAGCAACCTTTTTCGTAACAGCAGAAAGCCCAGATCATATAAATATGATTAAAGAAGAGGTGAAAAGAGGCCATGCGATAGGAGTTCATACATATGCACATGACTATAAAACAATTTATACAAGTGTAGATGGTTATTTTAAAGATGTTGAAAAAATGAACGATATCATTGAGAAACAAACAGGTAAAAGGACAAAAATTCTACGTTTTCCAGGTGGTGTCAGTAATACAGTCTCACGGAAATATGCCTCTAAGATTATGAGTAAATTAGCTAAAAAAGTTGAGGAACATGGGTATCACTATTATGACTGGAATGCTTCGAATGGCGATGGAAATTGTTATACAAGCGTGGATTCTTTGATAAACACAGGGCTAAAAGAAGTAAGAAATCAGGATACGGTCATGATGCTTATGCATGATGGAGGTGCCAATAAAGCTACTGTTGAGGCTTTGCCTACGCTGTTAAACAGTTATATACAACAAGGCTTTGAATTCCGGATCATCGATGATACAACGCCGGTTTTTCATCATCATATTGCAAATTAAAGGCAAATTCATTACACGATGGAAGAAAAAAAGAAGAAGGTTGCAGGTTATGGATACTGAATGAAATCATATCCAACAGGTTTACAAACTTCTTCTTTTCTATTGAGATTACTTTATTCTTTAAGATAAGATTACTTCCTTCATTTGAAAGATAAGAACTATCGCTACTAATAATTGGGATACGTCATGATGTCTTTTCGAAGAAACGATAAAGACGAAACTTCCCTATAACAGATAGTATTATCCGGCTTTTGAAACAAGCTCATTTTGATGATCAATATCTGCTTGTGTAATGGTTTCACCTTTATCTATCTTTTTAATTAACTTAATAGCATTCGTTACACAGGCTTCATTTGGTACCATAACATAGGCATTAAATCCATTAGCCGGTGTCCACTTGGTTGCGCCGCGGCCACTCACTTGAATTTGCTTGATATCCCAGCCACTCATATCATTCAACTGTGCTTTTACAAATGCTGTCATTTCACTTTGTGACATATTTGTCTGGAAGCTGCCGCTTACAGCACTCATAATACCTGTATAGTTTGTGATAATCGTAGGGGATAAGGCTTTGTTGATAATAGCTGTCAAAGCGCGCATTTGATTACGGCTACGTTCACGATCACCGTCAGCTAATGAATAACGTTCACGAACAAAGCCAAGGGCTGCTTCACCACTCAAATTATTCTCACCGACATTGATTTGATATCCGTTATTTGTCGTAAAGGCAAATGGAGAATTTACTGTGATACCACCTAATGCATCGACAATATTAATTAAACTTGAGAAATTTACACGTGCATAATAATTTAATTTGATATCCATAAAGTTCTCAACTGATTTCAAAGTACAATCAACACCAAAGATACCTGTATGGGTCAATTTATCAAGCTGATTATCTTGACATACCTGAGGAATATAGAAATCACGAGGTACACCGGTCATTAAAATCTGATGTGTTTTAGGGTTAATAGATACGATCATATTAACATCGGAACGCGATACAGTAGCGATAGAACCATAAGTATCAATACCGGTAATATACACATTAAATGGATCTTCGGTAACGTCAACACCTTTTGCCAATGCTTTTGATTTGGTCTCATATCGGTATTCTTTAATGACACGTGTCTTTTTGTTAAAATCAGAGTGTTCTTCTTCAAACATCCCGCGAGAACCTTCGTTAACTAAGATTGCGTCCACATTTCCATTGTATAAGTCATCACCATATTTCTTATAAGAAGAATAGCTAATGGTAACTGGCTTAGATCCTAAATCTTTTTCAATATCTGTCAATGCCTTATTTTGGGTTTCTGAATCACCAATAGAGATTGTGCCAAGTTTCTTATCCTTTAAGTCATTGATTTCTTTCATTTTGCTATCTTTCATAACAACAACGGATAGGATAGATACATCGGTATCACTACCTGTCATTTTTGAGAAAGCATCACTTGTTTTAAATATATACCAATTACCTACAGCTAATAATAAGGAAAGAATAACGATGAGAACTTTTCCTAAAGCTCGGTTAAATCGATTTACTCTTTTACCCATCTGTAAATAATACATTGCCAATAATAGTAACAGAAGCAATACAGCAAGTATCATAAAATATTTCATAGGAATCAGATTAATTGTAAATGCTTGAACGATAAATGCTAAAGTAAGTACGGCATATATCAATATGAAATAAAATTCAGGCTTTTTATAGAACGCCTTTTTATTCGTGCTTTTTTTTGCCATGTTTTCAGCCCTTTCTTGTAATGATAAGCATATTTATTATACCTGTTTTCAAGCGTTTTTACTACATAAAATTCTTACGTTTCATTAAGCACTAAGAAATGGTAACAAAACAGAAATGCCGCTTTTACAAAAATAGGATGCTTGAAAGAAAAGTGTAGTGTATATCAGCTATGCGTTATTTTCTTGTTTTTCCCAAAGCATCTACAAAAGCATACAATTTATGCGTTATCTGCGAAAAAGATGGTAAACGAATAGGAAAAATGGTGATATACATGATACAATATACGTTAGAAACGGCAGGTGTTTATACATGTTACAAGATACCATTGCGGCAATTTCAACAGCAGCTGTAGATGGCGCCATCTCGATCATACGAATGAGTGGTGATGCGGCCATTCAAATTGTTGATTCCTTATGTTCGATCGATCTGACATCAAAAAAAAGTCATACAATCAGTTATGGTTTTATCCTAGACCCTATTACAAAAGAGGAAATTGATGAGGTGTTAGTATCGGTTTTTCGTGCTCCTAAAACATTTACAAGAGAGGATATCGTAGAGATCAATTGCCATGGCGGCCGTTATGTGACAAAAAAGATTCTGCAACTTTGTCTGATGCAGGGGGCACGCTTAGCAGAGCCGGGAGAATTCACGCGCAGAGCATTTTTAAATGGCCGAATTGATTTGACACAGGCAGAAGCTATTAACGATATGATTCTTGCGGATTCTAATGAGAGTCGGAAATTAGCAATGCATGGGATTCGCGGAAGTGTAAAAAAATTATTAGAGCCATTCATTAAAAATATTTTAGATATTATCGCGAATATAGAAGTGAATATCGATTACCCTGAATATGATGATGTTGAGATGTTGAGCAATGAAGTGATACTTCCTAAGATTCAAAAATGGCTTTCACAAATTGATCAATTATTAGAACGTGCTGAAAGTGGACAAATGATGAAAGAAGGTATCAAAACAGCGATTATCGGAAAACCAAATGTTGGGAAAAGCAGCTTGTTAAATGCCCTTCTGGAAGAAGATAAAGCAATTGTTACCGAAATAGCAGGAACCACCAGAGATATTGTGGAAGGTCATATTCACTTGGGTGGTTTGACTTTGAATTTGATAGATACAGCGGGAATTCGTGAAACAGAAGATGTTGTTGAAAAAATCGGTATCGAAAGAAGTATGAAAGCTATCGAAGATGCACAATTAATTATTTTAGTTTTAGATGCCAGTCGTCCATTGGATGAAGAAGATCAGCAACTGATGCAAATGACTGAAAATAAGACAAGAATTATTGTATATAATAAAAAAGATCTTAATCAACATATAGAAGGCATATGCATTTCTGCTCAACATCATGAAATTGAACCGTTAATACATGAAGTACATCGATTATTTGACAGTCATAAAATTGTTATAGAAGAGCCCGTATTAGCGAATGAACGACAAATATCACAAATGATGAAAGCCAAAAAAAGTATGCTGTCAGCTGTTGATGCGATTGCGATGGGACTTGAACTTGATGTGGTAGAAATCGATATACAGGAAGCTTATACGGCATTAAAAGAAATATTAGGAGAAGTACATCGAGAAGATTTATTAGACACATTATTTGCTAATTTCTGTTTAGGTAAGTAAATATAGGATGGTTTTTAATCGACTGGTTACAGAAGCAGATTCTTAAAAAGAAGGTGAAAAGTATGGACTATACATTAACAGATACTCATTGTCATATCACATGTGATGATCTATTTGAACGCATTGATGATGTGATTGAAAATGCAAAAAGGCATCATGTAGGAAGAATGCTGATTGTTTGTACGAATTTTAAAGAATTTGAACGTGCAAAAAGTTTAAAAAAGCAACATCCTGCAATCTTTGATATTGCGTTAGGCTTTCATCCCAATGATCTATATAAATTTGAAGAAAAAGATTATGTACGATTGGAAAGCTTATTACAGCATCATGAGTTGTGTGCACTTGGTGAAATAGGTTTGGATTATCATTGGGATGACGTAAAAAGAGAAGATCAGATAAAAGGCTTTATACGTCAGCTTGAAATGGCGAAAAAATACCACATTCCGATTCTTATACATATGCGAGAAGCCACAAAGGACACGCTTGACATCTTGAAAGAACACAGACCTTTACAAGGAATTTTCCACTGTTACAGCGGAAGTTATGAGACAGCTGTTGAGGCAATGAAATTAGGCTTTTATATTTCCTATGGCGGACCATTGACATTTAAAAATTCAAGAGGAGCTCCAGAGGTTGCTGAAAAACTTTCTGTAGACAGATTGTTTGTTGAAACAGACAGCCCATATCTTACACCGCATCCACATCGCGGCAAACAAAATGAGCCGATGTATGTTGAAGTAACCTTTCAACGCTTATGTGAAATAAAGGGTATGAGTGAAGCTGAGTTGGCTGAGCAATTAGAAAGAAATTATCAAAGGTTATTTTATAATACATTGCGGTTATAGGAACTTTGAAAAACAAAAAAGATAAGAAGATTTTATTTATTAGATAAATACTATTTTCTTATCTTTATTTTATATTGACAATGGAAAGTTTAAAGGTATTTCTACTCTTTATATCATTCATACTTTTTACCTATATAATATATAGCAAGTATTAAGCTACAAAAAAGAAAGGTTAGTAAAACGCCCTGTATGTTGCTTGTAACTGTTGAACCATATAATTTTATACATATACCGTGGATGAGAATGAATACATCAGCAGATAGCAGTGCCCAACTCTTAATTGTGGTACAGATATATGGCCAATTCCCATTATGGAAAGATAAACCGGTACAATGTATTCTGAAAATACCATGCATAACATAATGAATCTTATTTGAATCGTAATAGGAAGGTAATACCTTTGGGGTAAGAAAACAAAAATATCCTCCTAATAATAAGATGATAACACTAGTAGTTATGCTGCTTTGTAAGTCTGATATCGAGATATCTGCCATAGTAAACATGATAATTTCAAAGAAAAAGATGATGATGCATAGGAAATATGCGATGATCCAATGTTTTCGATGCCGTTGTAGCGTGTGATAGATGACGTGATCGTATGCATGAATATCGCATGGCTTCAAGGATTCGATATTCTGATGCTCACCTTTTAGTAGTTCAGTAACAGTGAAATCAAATAAATTTGCTAGGGGCATAAGCAAGGGTATGCTGGGCATGCTTACTCCACGCTCCCATTTACTTACGGTTTTATCTGATACATACAACTTGTCAGCTAAATCTTTTTGTGTAAGCTTTTTTGCTTTTCTTAATTCACTTATATACGAACCGACTTTTTCATTATTTATCTGATCCATACATACACCTCCTGGCTATATCTTACAGTGTCATGCTTTTATAATCAATCGACTGTTAGTAGAGTTATGAAAAAGATGTAGATCATGATGGATAAAGAATCTGTACAAGGTATTCATATAAGGGTTATGCGGCTGATTATAAAAAAGTCATAAAAAAACTGAAGGAAGTCAGCAATGATGTTGATGTTTCTTCAGCTTATTTCGCATATTTGTTTTTAAAATCCATCAGTTTTTGAAAGGTCTCCTCACTGATGACATGTTCAATGTGACAGGCATCCTCATCAGCATTTTCAGCACTGACACCAAGTACATCTTGTAAAAAACCGCTGATGGTTTCATGACGCAAATAAATACTTTTTGCCAAATCTCTTCCGGCATCGGTGAGATGAATATCTCCATAGCTTTCTTGTAAGACATACCCTTTTTCTTTTAACACATTCATGGCTTTGTTTACACTGGGTTTGGATACATGCATGCGACTTGCGACATCCACACAGCGAATTTTTCCGGTTTCTTCCAATA
Organism: Eubacterium sp. 3_1_31; assembly: GCF_964249515.1. Classification (NCBI taxonomy): domain Bacteria; kingdom Bacillati; phylum Bacillota; class Clostridia; order Eubacteriales; family Eubacteriaceae; genus Eubacterium; species Eubacterium sp. 3_1_31. The sequence goes on along the minus strand of NZ_CAXUBY010000055.1, from coordinate 3,483 downwards.
TCAGCAATGTTTCTAAATAATCTTCTAAAGATTCCCCTAATTTCATGCAATCACCTCAATATACTTTCTTTAAATATATCATAAAATCAAGACTGTGAACATAAGTTTGTGTAATTCTCTTCTTTAAAGCCAACAAGAACAACTTGCTCTGTTACAAGAAGCGGACGTTTGATTAACATGCCATGCTCACTCAGCAATTTCAATTGTTCTTCCTCGCTCATCAAAGGAAGACGTTCTTTCATATGTAGTTCTTTGTATAAATTACCACTGGTATTAAAGAATTTTTTCAAGGGAAGTCCACTGCGCTTCCACCATGCGGTTAACTCTTCAACACTTGGGGTATCTTCCACAATGTGTCGCGCTTCTACTTCGACACCAAGGGATAGTAAGTGCTTTTTCGCTTTTTGACATGTGGAGCATTTCGGATATTCAATAAATAAGACTTTCATAATAGCCACCTCACTTAGCAATATCATAGGGGAAATTTGCCGGAATTGCAATCTTTCTGCCTATATCATAAGCCTTTATATTTCTTAAATTGTTTGCGGCATAGTATATGATAGAAAATTGAAATAGCACCTATGACACATAAGATGATACATAGCGCTAAGAAAGAGATGGTGATAGTTCCGGTATAGTGTGTATTTGCCCAAAGCATGATACCTATATAGCAAACAGCATAAATAATTATATAGATGATCCAACTATATTCTTTAAAACGCAAAACAGTGCGGCCTTGTGCAAAATCAGCTAATAAAATGGCAGCAGATACGGCAAGAGCGGTACAGAAATCATTTACAGTAAAGGTAAATGTATAGTGTGTGAAAGAAATAGATGTCGTATCATCAAGACCTATCAAAGACAAAAGCAAGATCATGATAAAGAAGATGAAGATAGCACCGGAAAAGATGTATAATAAACGCAAAATATGTTCTAGCATGGTTTCTTTTACAGCATTTTCGCTGATTTGATTGCAGAACTCTTCAAGATCACCGAAAGCTTCTTCTGTTGGGATGTCACGTTGTTGATTATCCAAGGCTAAGGCGAGCACATCGTCAAGAATATCACGGAATACAGTATTGCTGATATGACGAGAGGATAAATTACGAGCAATCTTTGTATATACTTTTTTATAATCGTGGTGCAGATCTTTTACTTTATTTTTCATAAAGACACCTCCGTTTTTATGCTGCTTCTTTATAGGAAAAGTAATTCTTATGCTGTGTATGAAAGTACAGGTATAACAAAATAGGTGTTAAGAGAATACATATGCCAATAAAAACTATAGGAATTATAATAGAATGAGGCAAATAAGGCGATAACATAGGAGGCATTATACAAATTAGTAAAGCATAGAGGGGTATCATAATGGCGTAACGACCAAATTCTAAACGAAAGGATAAACGGTTGATTTGGTCATAGGGATACCTATAAATGTCAAAATATAGCGTATAAGTTCATCTGCAGTAAAACGTATCTCACCATGGTTATTGAAGATTCCGATTAGGAAAAGAAGTGTGATAAAAATGCATAGCAGTCCGCCATATAAACCTACTTTTTCTATCGTTGTTTCTTTTACGGCATTGCGGGAAATCTCATCACAGAACTGTTGGTAATCTCCAAAAACTTCTTTAGGCTTTAAATTGCGCTGTTGATTATCCAAAGCCATCACAAGAATATCTTCTAGAATGTCATACAAAACCAAACGATTAATATGCTTGCTAGTTAAATAATCTTTCATTAAATGGAAGGTTGTTAGATAATCGCTATTAAGACCACGCTCATCTAATTTATTTTTGTAAAATATCATTCTCACCTCCTGATGTACTCTTGTAGTTAAGAAACTGTTGATAATGCTTATGCCGCAGCCAGTAAGACAAACTTAGCATGATTACACAAATGAAACAAATACAACCAATAAATAATAAAGGAATATGCATCTTAGCTGGCAGGAGATAAGGAGCTATTAAATACATACCGCCATCAATAACAATAAAGCCTATAATTATGATAAGAATACGCATTTTAGGTAGATGGAAAGCATATCTTTGATAGATATACATAACTAAAGTTATCATTAAGAAATCTGTGAAGTACATACAGAAGTCTGCTCTGTCATAAAGCAGATAGCCAAGTTGTAGGGTCGTTTGTAAGGAAAAAAGTAATTCTTTTAAGAAGCTTAAACTAAATAACATAAGAAAGGCACCTAGGTATAAAGAAATTGTTTCTAACTTTGTTTCCGCAATGGCATTTTTTGATACCTCATCACAGAAACTTTCATAATCGCCAAAGGTTTCATGTGGTGAAGCTCCACGCAGTTGTCCTTCTTCGGCGATTGCTAAAATGTCTGCTAAGATATCTTTACGAATGAGTTTGTTTATGTTTTTTGTATATAGATACTCACACATTGTTTGATAAACTTTACGATATTCCTTGTTTAAGTTTCCTGTATCTTTCATCGTGTTCACTCCTTTCGATTATGCTCTTGTACCACCTGCATAAACATTATGCATTATATTATTACGTATCTTTTCTATCATCGAATAATACATGCATGGTATGTTCTAGAATTTGCCAATTTTCGTAAAATTCAGCTAAATACATTTTGCCTGCTTCTGTAATCTGATAATACTTACGTTTAGGACCTAGCGGTGATGCTTTTTTCTCAGCCTTGATATAATGTTGTTTTTCTAAGCGCAATAATATGGGATACAAGGTACCTTCACTGACATCTATCCAGCCGGCTTCTTTCATGCCCATTAAAATCTCATAGCCATATGTTGTTTGCTTTTCGATAATCTTGAGAATACATCCTTCCAGACTCCCACGCATCAGCTGTGTTTTGTCATACATGCAATCACCTCTACTTTGTTACACAAGGTACTTCCTTCAACTACATTGTAACACAAAGTAGCATAGACGCAAGAAGGTATTAAAAAATTAAGATATTTTCAGAAATTAATGAACGAGGATATCAAACTACTTATGTAGCAAGGGGACACAGGCTTTGTTTTTATCTGTTATTTTTAGCAACCGTTTCTATGCTATATTGAATACAGGTAAAAATGATAATAAACCTGTATAAATATATGTAAAAATTAAGAAAACCTATTGTAATACCATAGGAAGTTTAGTAAAATAATCATGTATTGACAATATGCTTGTATATACTCCATAATATGGATGGAGAGTTTCTAGCCGTGAGCCGTAAATTCACGGGCTACAAGCAAACAATTACTCTTTCTTTTTGTTCGAGACGTACTTGTTTGCTTGGCAGGCAGGTACGTCTTTATATTTTTATAGGAGGTCTTACTTATGGTCTTAAGAAGATGCACTATATTAATTACACAATTCAACGGTTTTTAGTGTACATATTAAGAGATGCTTGATATGTATTTTTTATTTCTAAGGAGCTAACTATTAAGAAGTCAAGCATTTTTGAAAAAGATTGAAAAAGCATGACAAAAACAAGTGCTAGTAAAA
>NZ_CAXUBY010000054.1:0-18114 GCF_964249515.1 Eubacterium sp. 3_1_31 | reverse complement strand
TTGCAAGTCGCTCTTGGGTTCGTCGATAACTACGCCCCGAGGGATTTTCACCCTAGATATGTGGCATGCCCGCCACAAAAAAAAAAAAAAAAAACGGTCAAAACCGTTTTTTTATTCGCTTAATGTTTATTTAACAATACGTGTCCAACCATACGTATCTTTTACATTTCCCCATTGAATACCTGTCAAGGTGTCGTATAATTTCTGAGTCAGTTCCCCCGTTTTAAAATCATTGATTGTTACGGTCTCACCCTTATAATAAAGTTCTCCTACTGGTGAAATAACAGCAGCCGTTCCTGTACCAAACGCTTCCTCTAGCTTACCCTTTCTTCCCGCTTCCATTAACTCATCAATAGATAAGTGACGCTCTTCTACTTCATATCCCCAATCTTTTAAGATATGTAAAATAGAATCACGTGTAACTCCCGGCAATACTGTTCCATCACATGGTGCGGTAATGATCTTATTATCAATTTTGAACATGACATTCATGGTTCCAACTTCTTCCACATATTTACGTTCTACACCATCTAGCCACAATACCTGTGTATAGCCTAATTTTTCTGCTTTTACCTGTGCTGCAATACTAGCGGCATAATTACCTCCACATTTTGTAAAGCCTGTGCCTCCCTTAGTTGCTCGCACATATTCATCTTCTACATAGATTTTTACCGGATTTACACCTTCCGGATAATAAGCACCTACTGGTGATAAAATAATCACAAACTTATAGGCACTGCTTGGATGCACACCAACAGCTGCTTCTGTAGCAAACATGAATGGACGGATATATAATGAGGTTCCCTCTGCAGTAGGAATCCAATCTACTTCATGAGCTACTAATTTTTCAATCGCCTCGACAAACATTTCTTCCGGTAGAATTTCCATGCATAAACGACGATTTGAGTTCGCAAAACGTCGTGCATTCATTTCCGGGCGAAATAAAAGTACGTTTCCATCCTTACTTTTATAAGCTTTCAAACCTTCAAAAGTTTCCTGTGCATAATGTAAAACCAGAGTTGCCGGATCCAAACAAATAGGCGCATAGGGTTCTATTTTAGCATTGTGCCAACCTTTATTTACTGTCCAATCCATTGTGAACATATAATCCGTAAAGTATTTACCAAAGCCAAGGTTTTGATCCCAAGCGGGTTTTTCCTTTAATGTTTTTGCCTGTACGTATTCAATTTCCATAATGACTGCCTCCCTTATATGATTATGTTTAGGTTACACCTATTTTGGGAATCCGTCAACCACCTTTTCATCGTTTTCATAAAATATAATCATTTTTTACATATCTTTTTCATTTATCATCATATTATTGTTCCTGATACGTATTAGAAACTTTTTATGTTCTGCCTTCTTCCTACATATGACTACCATCCATTCAAAAAAACAGACATCTTCATATGGATGTCTGCATGACTATCACCATGGATAAGCCGTATGGCGAAAACGTTCTAATAAAAAAGCAAATAATTTTTCTGTCGAAATAATCAATTGCATGCGATCATGCCACTTAAAAATCTGCTTGATTGCTATATCACTGTCTGCTAAAGCCTTAGGAACCTCCATAGCTTCACCATCTTCAAACAAATAGGGTATGGTATGCACATTCACAAAATAATAATGCTGTTTTGTTTCTACCATGATCATACAGCTAAGCGATGTATCAACCGGTACTTCCAATATATCATATAAATCAAGAACTGGATAACTTCTTCCCTGATAATGGGTCATGCCACAAACTCCTTGTGGTGCACAAGGCAATGGTGTAATCACACCATCTTGTAATATTTCAATAATATTGTCTGAGGCTATGCCATAATGTGTCTCTTGAATATCAAAACCGATATATTGCATATTATTCCCTGCCTTTCCAAGCATTTTTTAATAAAGTTTCCGCACGAAGATCATAACAAATATGTCCATCTCCTAACAAACTATAGCCACTGATACCTGTATGCTGCTGATACGTATCTTGTAATACGCCTGGAAGTGGCTTATCGACGATATTTCGCGTTTCGATGACTTCATCAACGGCCAATACCGCCTTCATCCCTTGACTATTTAAGATGATAAGGGTCTTATTCTTACGCTCTTGCATGGTTTTATCCCCCACTTGTTGATAAAGTTCATCAAGAAATAATACAGGCAGACTCATCTCCTTATAACGATAATACACATGTTGGCCTTGTACGCTAAAAACATTAGTATCCCAAGGACAGAAATGTTCAATCGCATGAATAGGAATTGCATAAACAATCGTATGACAGCGAATGATCAGTGCCGGTATGATGGAAAGTGTCAAAGGCAGATAAAGGATAAAAGATGTTCCTTTCCCTGCTTCACTTTGTATTGCTAATCGACCGTTACTGGAATTAATCATCTGTTTCACCACATCCAAACCTACACCGCGGCCACTGATTTCACTGATTTCTTCTTTTGTTGAAAAGCCTGGCATCAATAGAAACTGATATAATTCCTGATCACTTATTTGTGCATCTTTTGCTAATAATCCCTTTGCTATCGCTTTTTCGCGTATCCTTTGAGCATTTAATCCTCGCCCATCATCTTTTACCTGAATTTTTACTTCACCATTGCTTTGCTCAACGTTCAAGATAATTTCGCACTGCGACGATTTCTTATTGCGTAAACGCTCTTCTTTACTTTCCAGACCATGGTCAACCGCATTGCGTAATAAATGCATCAACGGTTCAAAAAGACGATAAACAATTTCTTTATCAAATTCCGTATCTTCTCCTTCAACCTTAAATACCACATCTTTTCCCTCTTTCACCGCCACATCGTGTACCACACGTGATAATTTAGGTACTAAAATAGCCATTGGGACAAGCCGTATAGACATAACGACCTCTTCTAAATGATCATATAACTTATCAAAGGTTTGTTTATAAAAATCTACCATAGCATCATTACCAGTTGTCTGCATATACACTTTTAAAGTTTCTCTAGCAATCATCATTTCACCAATCAGATTTTGTAATTCGTCTAATTTATCGGTTCTTACAGATAAAAATGTTTCTTTCTGTTCTTTTAATGTACCAACTTTTTTATTCATCTTTTTCTCATCATGAGCAAATGGAGTGTCTTTTAATGCTTTCTGCTTACAACTTTGAACAAATAAAGCATTCTGTGCCACCTTCATCGCCTGTTCAGGATGGTCGCTTGTAATTGCCAGATAAAATCCATGTTGTTGGATATAAGATGCCGCATCCTTATTGTTTTCTAATTCTTCAGGATATGTATGCAATTGTTGACATAGTGGTTTTAATTGTAAGACCATCATATAGGCTCTTACATTTTCCATCATACAACCTTCTTCGTATAAAAGATGTAAATAAAACGTATTCGCACCGACCGCTTTTTCAGGTTCAGGGATTGGCTTTTGTATTTGTTTAGGTATCTTACTAGTCTCTGCATCTTCTTTATGTTGCAGTGCATTCATCAGCTCTTCAATACGCTTGATAAAAAAAGATGGATCCGCTGGTTGATAAGATTCCTGCTTCATGATATCCAATTGCTGATGCATAAAATCAGATACATCATACAAAAGGGTGAATAATGTATCTTCATGAGACTGTAGGCGTTGTGGATCATCACGTAAAATGCCAAACACATCTTCTAAACGATGCATACAATTGGCAATCTCAGTCAAATTCATCATCGCAGATGAGCTTTTCGTCGTATGCATGACACGAAAAATGGCATGTATGTCCTCTTTCGTTAATGCGTGATCTTGTTGATGTGTCAATAGGATACGATCCAGTTGTTCAAAAAGATCATTGGATTCATATATATATATACATCCAGCATATCTAACAGACTGTCATCGAAAAAACTCATAATACTTCGCCTGCCTTCAGATCTTTCATATGCTCATAACAGATAAAACAATTTTTTCCATGACGTTTTCCATAATATAAAGCTTTATCTGCCATCTCAACGTTTTCTGAGAAGGTCAATGCATGATCATAACAGGTGATGCCTTGTGTGAGCGTACAGTGAAAATCTTCTCCATTACTATGAAAAGGAAGATGTTCTACAGCATAACGGATCTGTTCCGCCACCTCTGTACAGTCTTGTTGCGTTACACCTTTAAACACGATGAGGAATTCTTCACCGCCCCAGCGTATCACTTCCCATTTCGCAGCTGTTGCAGCAAGCGTACTGGCAATACCAATTAAAACCATATCGCCGATTTCATGACCGAAATAATCATTTACATATTTAAAATCATCAATATCGGCAATGATTAACATCATCGGAATATTGATATCCAATGTATTCTTTAATTTTTGATCGACATAATTGCGATTTAATAATCCGGTTAATGCATCGCGAAATGCCAAATTATGCAATACACTCGCCTTCTCTTCCATTTTCTGTAACTCATCTTCTTTATGTTTCGTACGCAACTGCGACATAATGCGAATCAGTAGCTCGTCGGCATCAAATGGTTTTTTGATATAATCGCTTGCCCCAAGGGTCATACCTGTCAATACCGCATCATGATCATCACGGGATGTTAAGAAGATAATTTTGGTATTTTGAGGTGCTCTTTTTTGAATCTCTTCATATAGCGTGAAGCCATTTGTATCCGGTAATTCTACATCCAGTAAAATGAGATCGGGTTGAAAATCCATGACTGTTTGCATCGCCTGTTTCCCATCATGGGCAATTTTTAATTCCATTGTTTCCGATTTTAAAATCCGTTCCACCTGACTGGTGATCATGATACTGTCATCAACTACCAGAATCTTCCCATTCTTTTCCATACGCGTTTCTCCTTATATTTCTATATTGATATTTCTTGCGGACTTCACTTTGACAAGGCCATCACTACAATAAAACCAGATAGAGCGACCATAGTTTTTTTCGACATCTTCCCCTTTGATAGGGATTGCTAAATTTTGTAAGATCTGGCGAACCGCATTCACATTGCGTTTGCCAATATTCGTACTGATTTCACTGGCGAACATACATGCTCCTCCTGCAACTTTCGCATACATGCGTGATCGCACTGCCCCTTTTATCTGCATCTTTGTACATAAAGCCGTAATCCCTGTATCCGCATAACGATAAACATCTGGCTTATCAGGTATTAACTTGCTATCCGGCAACAAGATATGAACCATACCACCGATTTTGGCGACAGGATCATATAAGCAAATACCCACACAGGAACCAAGTGCATAGGAAATTAAAACATCATCTTCTTTGCCTATCGCTGCAGCGCCAATTCCTATGACCTTCTTTTGCATTAGGAAACTCCCAATCTTTCCAACAAGTGTTCAATAGAGGAAAGCTCTGGTAGAAATAATACATGACTGACAAAATCACATGCATTAATACGGAAACAATTTTCAATAAACAATAGCTCATCGCCCATTTGTGCAAAATGTATCATTGGTACACTTAGCAAGGAGCCTGCCATGTCTGTGCATGAGGATGGAACCGATACATGTATCTGCATGCCTGTCATAGAAGCAATGGCATTTATATAAGAACAGCACATGATATTACCAATTTCACAAATAGCACTTTGTGACATTTCATCAGGTTCACGAAGATCAATCGTACTTTTACCTAATACACCTTCTAATAATTGACGGGTGAATGTCTCATTTAACAAAAACATAAAGATTCCATTCATATCACCACTTGTTTCAATTAAAATGCCTACCTTTACCGTCTGTGCGCCACCTAATAATTCCTGAGCATCCTGATAAGGAACAATACGTACAGCAGGTGTTTGTAAATGAATTGTCTGATGAATCATAGACGATAACGCGGTTAATGCGTTTCCTGTTCCGATATTACCAATTTCTTGCAAGGCATCGCGTGCCAGGGCATTAAGATCTGAATAATTTTTCAGCATACATCATCACACAGCTTCCTGCACGATCTTATGCACAACTTCAATAACATCATTTGCATTAAAAGGCTTAACGATAAAGCTGGTAGCGCCAATACGGATAGCTTCCACTACCATTGCTTCCTGAGCCATAGCCGAACACATGACAACCGGTAATTTCGCCTTTTTTTCTTTTATTATTTTTAATGCTTCGATACCTCCCATATTGGGCATCGTAATATCCATTAATACCAAATAAAACTCCTGTTCATCAATAAAAGTTATCGCCTCTACACCATCTTTGGCTTCTACGATATCATAGGTATAAGCCGTATCCTTCGTAAGGATGTTTTTCAACATGGTTCGCATAAATATAGCATCATCTACAATAAGTATTCTTTTTGTCATAAATTTTCTACCTTCCTTATCCATATTCTTATATTTCAAAATCATTAACTAATTCACGAAGCACCTGTGCCTGCGCTGCCAATTCTTCACTGGCTGCTGCACTTTCTTCTGATGTAGCTGAATTGCCTTGAACGATTTCAGATATTTGTTCAATACTTTGACGTACTTGGCTAATCGCCTTTGATTGTTGCACGCTGACATCACTGATACGCTCGACATTGGCCGTTACTTGTTGTGCATTTTCTACGACATTTTGTAATGTTATAGATGTTTTATCCATCATTTTACTACCGCTTTCGATCGATAGACTTGTCTTACGAATCAATTCACTGGTCAACTTACTAGCTTCTGTTGTTTTCGCTGAAAGATTACGAATTTCTGCCGCAACCACTGAGAAACCTTTCCCTGCTTCTCCTGCTCTGGCAGCCTCAACCGCAGCATTTAAAGCTAATAAATTGGTTTGGAATGCAATATCTTCAATTTCTTTTACGATCATTGTGATATTGCTGGAATTTTCATTAATTTCATGATTTGCCTTTAACATATTTTCCATTTGTTCATGACTTTCCATGATCTGATTCTTCAAATTATTCGCATATTCGCTAACAACGATAGCATCATCAGCATTGCTTTTTACACTTTGTGATAATTCATTGATATTGGCAGCCAATTCCTGAATAGAGCCTGCTTGATCACTGGCTCCTTGAGAAAGAATTTGTGCCCCATTCGATACTTGCTGAGCACCCCCAGATACTAATTCAGCACTGGTGCTGATTTTCATAATGGCATTGCTTAACAGCTCTGATATCTCATCCAAAGCCGTACCAAGTTCAATAAAGTTCCCTTTGAATTTAACATTACTGCGATAATTTAATTTGCCATTGCCCATCATTCGCATACTTTTGGCAATCTCATCACTATAATACGATAAAGTTTTCACTGTTTCTCGCATGCTGTCAGCCAATTCGCCAAGTTCATTTCCACTTTCATATTGTATCTCTGTTCTTAAATTGCCTTCTGATAATTCGCGTGCTGCTTTCTTTATTTCAATGATTGGATGGGAGATATTACGGTATACCCAAATCCACATGGCAATAAGGAAGATCACCATGATAACTGAAGTAAGAGCGATAAAGATCATCATTCTCGAAATGGTTGATTTTCCATCACTATAGGCTTGAGCAGCATCTTTTTTCACTTTCGCCTCTAAACTTGATAATTCATTTCGCATTTTTATGGAACTAGCTTCATATTTATTCTGATAAAGCTTCGATGCTTCATCATATTTTTCCTGTTCAATTAAATCTAAAACCTTATCTCGATTATTTTTTAATTCATTTAATGCCGATGTTAACTTACTGACTTCTGCATCCGATACTAAGGCATCATCCATCATGTCCATCTGCCCTAAATTTTCTTCAACAACCGTAACACTTTCCATAATTTCTTTCTTTAATGCGGCCTGTTCTTCTTTGTCGTGATATGCCAAAGATTTGGTTACGGCAAGCACCGTTTCCATATTCTTAATGCGGGTAGACATACTTGTCTTTACCACTTCAAATGATTTTTCATAAAAATCTGTATAATTATCGGAAATCGTTGCCGCACTATATAAAGCTGTAACAATAATACTCAAAAACATGATTACAGTGATACCAAATGTCAGAATCAGCTGTTTTGATATTTTCATACTTCTTAACTTTTGCATTTGTCATCCTCCTAGATATGATATATAAAATCTCGTTTTGTCTCAATATACACATTTCCATCATCTAAATGAAAGTGCAATGTTCTTCCAAAGGTATCCCCGACATCCGCAGCCACAACAGGTATATGCAGCTGCATCAGTACATCATAGGCCATTTTGATGTTTCGATGACCGATATCATCTTCATGCTGTTGATTCTTTCCCTGAAACAAGCTTGCTCCCCCTATCAGTTTCGCGATCAAAGGCTGGTGACTTTCAGAAATAGATGTCACTTGATCATATAGCTGCTGGATACCGACATCCACATAACAACTACGCTCATCCTTTGTGCATTTAGGTAACAGACATTCTACAAAACCGCCACAACGGTCATAGGAATCATATAGGCAAATACCTAAAGAAGAGCCAAGTGCTTTAGCAGTGATGATACTATTACGATCACCAACTACGATTTCTCCGGCTTTTGCCAAGATTTCTTTCATCTACTCACCTCCAATGATGCGCATAGCTTATCAACACTGTTTCCCTTAACAAGAAAAATCAGCTCATTAGGTGTTTCACAGGATGACACCCAGAAGCTTCGGGAAATGCGAAGCGCCTGATGTTGATCCTGTACGGCCATTGTTAAGACTTCATTCAAGATGGAGCCCTTCATATCCATGGTAATGCTTGGCTGCTGAATGCGGATAGCATATTTTAAATACGAGGCAATTCCTTCCATAAACGCACTCGCCATAATGCTAGCAGTTTCCTCTAACATTTTTAATTCCTGTTCTTGGAGTTGATATGCACACACATCCCGTTGCATCACCTTTTTTAAATAGGTTTGGGCAAAGGTCTGATTGAGTAAAAACAACAACATTCCTTCCATATCACCGTCAAATGGCAATAGAATACTGATCATATGTTCTTCCACTCTTAGATCATTTGTTTTTAAATCCAATTGTGTCATTTTATCCACTTTGCTAACTGATAAATATACCTGTGTATCCATCAGCAAGGCAAGAGATGCTGCGGCATTACCACCGCTGATATTTCCAAACTCTTTCAAAGTTTCTAAAAGATAACTGTTGTTTTCCACTTTCTCACCCCTTTTCTTATGCAAAGTATTTACACTTTTCGATAAATGGAATGCCCACAATATTCCATATCCTGGGGTATCTCCATCAAAACTTCCGCATGCCCTAACACAAGGTATCCATGCACTGCCAAATTCTTGCATAAATTTCTTACTGTCTGCCGTCTAGCTGCCTCATCAAAATAAATCATGACATTTCGACACATGATCATCTGATATTTCACTGTGTGAAAAGGTTCTAAGACATTATGGAATTGAAAACTCACCTGCGCCTGCAATTTCGGCGATATCGTGAAGTTTTCATTGTTTTCATCCATATGCAAATAACGTTTTTGCCAGCTTTCCGGTATTTCTTTTAATGCCCTGATAGGGTAAGTAGCATTTCTTGCTTCTTGTAATACCGCATTGTTAATATCACAACCAACCATCGCAATCGAAGGCAATACATGCAACAAGCGATATTCTTCTAGCATCATCAATAAGGTATAACATTCTTGCCCACTGGAACACCCTGCCACTAAAATGCGTAACTCATTAAGATCTTTATCCAAATTGGGCAAAACATCAGTTTCAATATAGTGATAATGCGCCATCTCCCGACAGAAATACGTATAATTCGTCGTCAGCTGATTGATCATCGTATATTGCAATTCTTTGCTTTCATCCTTGACCATTGCATCTAAAAATTCTTGAAATGAATGCATACCGCGCTTTTTTACTTCTGCTATCATGCGATATTCTATTAATACACGTTTCTTCTTAAGATCAATTCCATAGTTCTCCTGCATTACACGGCAGAAATTTTCAAATTCTTTATCCGTCATCTGAATCATAACAACTCATCCTCTTTTGTAATAGTATATCTTCAATCAAATAAATCTCTTTTTCCTTTTTATATGCCCAAGTATCCTTCAGTGTTGTTGAAGGCTGCCAACAAGTATCCGCTAGCTCCATTGGTTCCAATAATGTATCAACCATCAGGGCAATCGTAGAATTATTCATGATCATATAATATGTTGCCTTTGTTTCCGTATGGAAAAATAATGTTTCAATATCCAGAAGTGCATACCAGGCACCATCTTCATATAAGATTTGTTGACTATAACGTTTGGCCAACGGTATGGGGAATGTCTGATGATTTGACGCAACAATTTTATACACATATTCTTGAGAAATCGCATATTCATGAGATGCACAGGAAAAATGTAAATAGGTGCCCATATCACAACTCCTCCATTTCAAACGGTGTCCACAAAATGTTATCCAATTCTTCCATTGGTAACGGTTTTGAGAAATAAAAGCCTTGTGCTTCCTCACAACCGATTTCTTGTAAGAAGCGAATATGTTCAATCGTTTCAATGCCTTCGCTGATGACATTGATATTTAACTGTTGGGCCATATGGATCACATTGGAAATAATAATTTTTTCCCGCTGATCCATTACCTTTTGGAAAAACTCTCGATCCAGCTTAATGATATCCACCGGCAGCTTTTTCAAAATGCTTAAAGACGAAAAACCGGTACCGAAATCATCCATAGACAATTTAAAGCCTGCCTGTTTCAACGCAATGGCTTTTTTCATGACATCATCGATATCCTCCAGCATGACACTTTCTGTTATTTCTAATTCAATCAAGTTACGGGGAATATCAAAATATTGACAAACATTGACAATTTTATTAACGATATCAGGATCACGCAAATGAACCCCTGATATATTAACGGCAATGGACAAAGGCTCAATACCTGCATCGATCCATGTATTGATTTGCATGCAGGCCTGTTTTAATACAAACATATCTAATTCGTCAATATACCCATGTTTTTCAAAAAGCGATATGAATGTATCTGGACCAATAATTTCATTACCGCGTTTCCAGCGTATCAAAGCCTCTAAGCCATAACAGCGACGTGTTGGAATGTGCACCTTTGGCTGATAATACACAATAAATTCATTGTTGTGAAAAGCCGCAATAATGTCTTGAATGAAATGATGTTCCTTGCGATGACTTGCTTCGTCTGCATCGTCAAAGAAGGCATAACTGCTCTTATGATACATCTTTATTTTTTTTCGTGCACTGTTCGCATGATCAATCATGCTTGGCAATGGCATGTTTTTCTCCTTGATCATATAGACGCCAATCATGCAAATAATCGGAAAAGCCAAATTTTGTGTATCCGCCATACGTTCCATGCGCCGGATAATATCCTCAATTCGCTGTTGTAGCTCAGCTTGTGATTCATAATGTAATAAAACAACAAAGATATCCGCATTCATACGTACAAAGCTTTCATGTGATTCCATGATCTGACGTAAAATCTGCGCCATCGCTACAAGAATGCGATTGCCATATGTATATCCATAATCGGTATTAATCATTTTAAAGTTCTTAATATCCAATGTTAATAAGGCCATTGCTTCCCCATATACTTGAAGATCCTCAGTTACCTGCTGTTTAAAGCGATCCAATTTCCACGCATCCGTCAAATGATCGTATTGGGATAAGGCTTCACTTTCTTTTTCTAGTCGTTCCTGCTGCAATGCCATAGATAGAATATGTGACAGATAATGAAAGGTTGCCATTTGCTGAGATGTCCACATGCGCACATTTTCTAAGTCTAATAAAGTCAAATAACCGATATAAGCACCATGCTCCACCAGCATATGTTGCATCAATGAATGGACACCACGTAAACGTTGGCGCTCTTCCATAAAAACATCATATTGTTTCAATTCTTCCATGCGATTACATACGATCATCCCATTTTCATCAAAGACTTCTTGATATCGTTCTCCGATAAATGAACTCATTTTCTTTAAATTATCATTCATCACTAAAGATTTTTTTAAAATATGTTCATGTGAGATATGGAATTCACGGTTTCGATCATCTCGCGTCATGATATATACATGGTGTACCTTAAAATAAGCACAGATATGATCTATCACCTGATCAATGCCTTTCTGCATGGTATCATTTTGATATAATATTTCTAACATCTGAAAAATAAAGAAAGCATCTACATCCTTTTGCGATATTTTAAAAGGAGTTATCTCATGAGGATATGGCTTTGTATCTTCATAACGTTCACTTACTTCACCAATATATAGATGCAAATCGTGTGCCCTTGCATACCGCATCGATCCTTCTGCCTTTTCCAACATTTCTTCAAAGGAGCTTTTGCTATCTGTATAACACACTCCGCAAGTTACCTGCATATCTTTATAAATCTGATTCTTATTTAATAAATGCTCGTAATACTGCAATTTTGATAATACCTGTTCTTTATCAAGATAGCCTGGATGGTAAAGAAAGAAGGTCGCATTTCCCACACGTGCGATACACGTCGGATAGGGAAACGCTGCATGTAACAAAAAACCACACAGACGAAGATCCTCCTTCACTTTTGTGAATGCCATTTTCGTAAAATGATGATGTAATAGAAACAGTGTATCCTGGGTTGCATCTGCTTTCCCATATTTAGCAATTTCTTTTTTTACAGCAACAATATTAAGGGTTCTTGTCAATGCATCAATCTTGCTGTTTTCTGCTCTATGTTTCATAGGCTCACACTTTCTTGTACATCGTGAAATAATTTTTCCACATCTATAACATAACCGACTTCATGTTCGGCATAGCAAACACAACCACCAAGAAAGCTGTTTTCCTTCGTTCTTACATATTTGGGCAAAGCATGAATTGGTGATGTCAGAGTAATTACATCTCCTACGTTATGAACACGTAACACCATTTGTTGATCATGCTGTTTTAAAACACAACAAATCAATTCTTCTTCTGCAGGTTCTTGTAAGAGCGCAGAAAAAGAATACATACGGATGAATTGATCCTGTAAGTAGTAATTACCATCATGATCCTTTCGTAATTGTAAGTCTTTTTCAATTGCAGCCATGTTTAGACTGTGTAAAGGCAGTAAAAACGTATACGTGTGACTGAACAACTGTACATAGACTTCCGTATTTTCTTTCATAACGATTGTTTACCCCTTATATAACCTACAACATAGGTTTCTATATGATATTATTTTATCACAAATATGTCACTTTTTTTATTTTATTATCAATTATCGCAATTTTCATTCGTAAAATATAACTTTTTATCTATATTTTCGTCTACATCTTATAAAAAAGCATCTTATTTGCTTTTGCCATCCCTAAAATCTTATGTTTACCTATGAAATACAATGGTTATAATTCAATAAAATTTTCTCTTATCTATTCGTGTAGTATTTCATTATATGGTATACCAACTTTTCTGAATAGCGTCTTTCTAACCTTACTAAATATGAATCATAGTATGAATATCTTGTGTCACCCATACAAAAAAAAGATTTTCAGAAGTAATCCTATTTCTAAAAATCTTTTTAAATCACTTAAATAATTAACGTCTTTTTTCCATTTCTTCTAATTGTTTTCCAACAATTGCATACTGTGCTTTATAGCCTTCTAACTTTTCCTTTTCCGCATTCACTTTGGCCTCAGGCGCTTTATTCACAAAGTTTGGATTGCTCAGCATACCTTCTCCACGTTTGATTTCTCCTTGCAAACGTTTCACTTCTTTGCTTAGTTTAGCAATCTCTTCTTCTACATTGATAATAGCTGCCAAAGGTACATTCAAGGTACCATGCAAGATTGGACGAACTGCCATTTCTTCATCTTTGGCATTATCTATCCAGGTCGCATGACACATCTTCTGTAAGATGGCATTTCTGTTTGCATCACTTGGCATGAGCACATCGTGTTCATCCTTAATGATAACTTCAATATCCATACTTGGTTTCAGATTGTAATCTACCTTAATAGCACGTACTGCTTCAATCATCGTTAGCAGCTGTTTTACCGCTACCATTTCGTCTTCACTCATGGTAACATCCACTTTAGTTGGCCAGCATTCCAAATTGATGCTTGCTTTTTCATGTGGCAGGCTTAAATAGATTTCTTCACTTACAAATGGCATGAATGGATGTAACATACGTACGATACCACGTAAAACAATGACCAGCGTAGAGCGTGCTGCTGTTACCACCGTTGCATCTGCACTCTGTAAACCAGCTTTGGATAATTCAATATACCAGGAACAGAAATCATCCCATACAAAATTGTACAATTCATTACCCACTAACGCAAACTCATATTTTTCCATGTTTTCCGTAACATTTTCCAATACTTCATTAAAGCGTTTTAAAATCCATTTATCAATCATTGACGCATTGCTTACATCGATATCCTCCAAATGGAACGCATCTCCCAACTGCATCAGCGCAAAGCGACTGGCATTCCAAATCTTATTGATAAAGTTCCAGCTTGCTTCGACTTTTTCATCAGAGTAACGCAGATCCTGCCCCGGAGTAGAATTCGTCGTCAAGAAGAAACGCAATGCATCAACACCGAAATGATCAATGACATCCATTGGGTCAATACCATTACCTAGCGACTTGCTCATCTTTCTGCCTTGTGGATCACGTACAAGTCCATGAATCAATACATCCTTGAATGGACGATTCTTCATGCAGTAACGCGTCTGGAAAGCCATTCGGGCAACCCAGAAGAAAATAATGTCATAACCGGTTACTAACAGATCATTTGGGAAATATCGTGCCAGATCATCCGTATTTTCCGGCCAGCCTAAAGTTGAGAACGGCCATAAAGCACTGGAGAACCAAGTATCCAATACATCTTCATCCTGCTTCCAGTTTTCCTGATCCTGCGGATCTTCCATGCCTACATAAATTTCATTGGTTTCTTTATGATACCAGGCAGGAATGCGATGTCCCCACCACAGCTGACGAGAAATACACCAGTCTTCAATATTTTCCAACCATTGATGGAATGTCTTTTCAAAACGTTTTGGATAGAAATTGATACGCTGTTCCGCTATTTCCTGATTTTTTAATACTTCTTGCGCCAACGGTTTCATCTTAACAAACCATTGTTTTGATAAATATGGTTCTACGATTACTCCGGTACGCTCTGAATGTCCAACTTGATGCATATGCTTTTCGATATGATCAACGACACCGGCTGCTTCAAAATCTTCTACTAATGCTTTCCGACAAGCAAAGCGATCCATTCCTGCATACTTACCACACATATCATTCATCGTTCCATTTGGATGCATACAGATTGGCATAGGAAGATTGTATTTTTTCGCCAAGGCAAAGTCATTTGGATCATGCGCTGGCGTACATTTCATGACTGCTGTACCAAAGCTCATATCAATATAATCATCCGCCATGATTGGCAAAGCTTCGCCATTTGCCGTGTTGATGGCATGCAACCCAACGATGTCTTTATAACGCTCATCATCCGGATGAACAAAGATAGCCTGATCGGCAAACATCGTTTCCGGACGGGTTGTCGCAATGACTAATTCTTTTCCCGTTTCAACAACCTTGTATTTGAAATAATACATGGCACCTTCGATTTCTTTATGAATAACTTCAATATTAGATAAAGCTGTCATTGCTTCTGGATCCCAGTTGATAATACGCTCACCCTGATAGATCAAACCATCGTTATACAGATCCACAAATACTTTACGAACAGCATGACTTAACCCATCATCCAACGTAAAGCGCTCTCTTGTATAATCTAAGGATAAACCCATCTTTGCCCATTGCTTACGAATCGTAGAAGCATATTCCTCTTTCCATTCCCAAGCTCTGTCTAAAAATTTTTCACGCCCGATATCATAACGGGAAATTCCTTCCCCTTTTAATCGTTCATCAACTTTTGCTTGTGTCGCAATACCGGCATGATCCATTCCCGGCAGCCACAGCATATCATAGCCTTGCAAACGTTTATAACGAGCAACAATATCTTGCAGCGTTGTATCCCAGGCATGACCTAAGTGCAGCTTCCCAGTTACATTAGGTGGTGGGATCACGATACAGAAAGGATCTTTTGTTTTATCTCCTGCTGTAAAATAGCCTTGTTCTACCCATGTCTTGTAGTGTTCTTGTTCAACTTTGTGATGATCATATTTCGCATCAAGTGTTTTGTTCATATAGCTTCCTCCATTCTTTTTTCAATATTGCATATAGCATCATATCGTGATAGATGCCATCACTTAACTTCATTGCTTCTTTACATATTCCTTCTAGACGAAAACCTAAAGCTTCTAAAACCTTGGCACTTCGCTTATTTTCATACGCCACCATTGCGGTTATGCGTCGCAAGCCAAATTGTGTAAAGCCAACTTCCAGCAATGGAAGTAAAGCCTCCCTTATATAGCCATGACCCCAATACTCTGGATGTAAGACATAAGCAAGCTGTGCCGTATCATCCTCCAATGCATGGAAACACACATGACCGATGACCTTTCCCCTTTGTTTATCAAGCACGCACCAAGCTTGCGGTTCTCCTCGGCGTTCATAAGGCAAATAAAACGCTTTAAGAATGTGCAATGTATGTTCTACATCAGGATGTGGGGGAAAGGTAAGAAATTGCGTTACGCAAGCCTGCCGATAATAGTCATAAATATCACAGGCATCCGCTTCCTCCATACCACGCAGATACAGACGAGAGGTTTCTTTTTCTGGCATTGACAATTGCATATGCTCATCTCCCTCCATAAAAAAAACGTCCTGTATAAGGACGTGATGAACGTGGTACCACCTTACTTCGCATACTTTTATATGCCTCTACAGCACGAATAACGATGTGCCAACCCGAATATTCCTACTGCACTTTTCAGAATATCAACTCCAAGACTACCTTCCATGTATCCTCATGCTTTCTTACACCATCCAAAAGCTCTCTGTATTTCCGATAACATGTACTCCTTCTCTTCAGCGTATGTACACTTATTATAAACAAAACTTTTCTGCATTTCAACCGTTTTTTTATAATCAATCTGATAATCTTGTGGATTTATTTTTCAAGTACCGCACTTCTTGTACGACTGCTATCATTATTTCAATCTCATCTGATTTCATCACAATGTTGTCTGTCAGTCTTGCGTATTCTTTCAGACTTCATATGCCTATTCACCATATCTATTCTTGTAAGATATACCAAATATTTGTTGATAATGGTTGCAATCTTTGGGAATTCATTTTCAAGGTCAGAAACAGGACGAATTTGTATCATGTTCAAGCACCCCTTAAAAGGAAAAAGATGATTCCAAATAGAATCATCATGGTAAGATTACTAAAGTTTTGGCCTCAATCGTTTTATTATGATTACATGCACGTAAATCAGCTTCTTTCACCTCATAACGATTGGCAATACTGGCATACGTATCATTGGGTTTTGCGACAATCATGCGATAAGAAGTATACGTGGTATCGGCATCCTCAAATAAATCTTCAAATTCATCAACCGTCGTTTTTTCCGTTTCCGGTTGTTCATTTTCTGGAGTAGTGATAATCTCTTGTGCTTCTTCTTCATCTTGCTTATTGCTGTTCGATGTATCCGGTACTGGTGTTTGTTCTCGTTGTGGAATTGGTGTTGTCGTTACCGGCTGTGGTGTAATTTTTTTCTGTGGTTTCTCTGTTTCTTCTTTTAAGCCGCTAATGTTCATGAGTATTGTTACAAGTATCCCATTTTCATCCATCTTCCCTTCACATGCTTCCACCTGCATAGCAAAAGGCATTGTGCCCAACTTTTCTCTAGGTGCTAATACATCCATTTGCAATTCTTCTTCAAAAGGTATTATATTGCCATCCATTGTTTCATAACTGCCTTGAATATGCAGCGGCCCGGTTGCCCGAATACCATCTTCATCTTGATCATATTGCAGCTGTTCTTTTGCCTGCAGTGTATGCAAACGCTTTATTTCATCTGCATAAAACAGATGCTTTTCAATCTTCATTGTTTTCATTGTCAAATCCTCCTATCACTATGTATGCATCTTTTTCTCTAAATATGCCCATGTGAAAATAAAAACAACTTTCTTCTCTGTACTTTATCTTTTCTATGATAAAATAAATACAACAATAAAAAATAAGGAGCTAACTATTAAGAAGTCAAGCATTTTTGAAAAAGATTGAAAAAGCATGACAAAAACAAGTGCTAGTAAA
>NZ_CAXUBY010000053.1:0-18256 GCF_964249515.1 Eubacterium sp. 3_1_31 | reverse complement strand
AAAAAAAATACGCCATTCTCTTATGAGTTTGACGTATTTTTATTTGTGAGGCTATTTCTTATTCGTTACAGCCTCTTTTTTAATATTTCTTAATGCTAATTTTTCCCTTCTGCTTAGCTGTTTTATTGCATATTCTCGTTTACGAGCACTGGCTGCATCCTCACAGGATTCAAAATAATACAACTCCAATGGGCGATGTGCTTTTGTATACTTTGCACCTTTTTTCATAACATGATCATAAAAGCGTTTCCGTAAATTGGTTGTCCATCCACAATACAAAGATTCATCACAGCAACGCAGTAAATACACATAAAAGCCATCTTCATATGGAATTTTAGGTGATGGAACGGACAAAATCGCGGGCTTTTTGTAAATCCGTTTCATCTGGATGAGTTCTTCCCTTCTCATAATTTTTAAGCTGTTCCTGCATATGTACATCATCGGGATGTTCTTTTATCATTTGACGATAACGTGCAATCACAGATTCTTGTACTTTCCCCTGGCATAAGAAATGCCCATACAGTTTGGCATCTTGAAAATGCGTTTCAATGCGTCGTTTGACCATGGTATAATACTCGGAATTATCAGCAGCCCCTAATGTGCCAAATAAGACAATTTTAGCATTTTGCACATGCTCTGCCAACTTTGCGCTGGCTGCATCTAAATCACCTTTATCCACCCAATAACCTAAATAAAGCATATCAAAGTTTTTTAACATGGATACTTTGACATCTTGAATACTCAGTAATTCTGCATCTTCGATTTCATTAGCAAATACTTCTGCTAATTTTCGAGTGTTTCCAGTAGCACTGGAATAAACAATCAGTGACTTCATCTTAAAGCACTTCCTTTCTTAACGAATCGGTACGACGCTTGCTAAACCGCCAAGACTTGTCTCCTTTAATTCTAAAGCAATCTTGCGTCCAGTATAATTCATGGTGTTTACGACCATATCAAAGCTGACCTTATGTTCTCTGACATTACAGATGCTTTGCGCTAAAATAGCTGCATCCATTGCTCTAAGAACTCCTACAGCATTACGTTCAATACAAGGAATCATAACATATCCGCCGACAGGATCACAGGTTAAACCAAGATGATGTTCAATGCCGATTTCTGCCGCATATTCTATTTGGGAACTGCTTCCTCCGCGAAAATATGCCACCATAGCCGCCCCCATTGAAACAGCAGCACCAATTTCTGCCTGACATCCTCCTTGTGCACCAGATATCGTCGCATTTTCCTTAATTAAATTGCCGAATAAACCAGCAATTTTCAAACCATTACGAATGCATTCACGGGAATACCCCAAATTTTTATGGTAATAGTATACCAAAGAAGGTAAGATACCACTGCTGCCTAGCGTTGGTGCCGTAACGGTAATACTGCCACCAGCATTTTCCTCACTGGCACTATATGCATATGCACACAACAATAATTTTTCTTTTTCCACAGCACTTTTGCATTCATCTGCCTGTTCCTTTAATTCTTTTGCTATCCGTTTTAAATGCAGATCGCCTGGTAAGACATCTTCTTTCTGTAAACCACCATCAACCGTTTTGATCATCTGATCCATGATCTTATCCATATAATCACCTAAGGGATCAAACATATTGACATACTCCCATAATTCCATTGCATGGGCTTCACAATATTCTAAAATATCTTTTAGAAAATGATGCGGATAAACATCCTTTCCTTCATTACTTGTTTCTCCTTCAACACGAATTGCTCCACCACCAATTGAATACACAATCATATCCCCAATTTCCTGATTCTTTTCATCAAAAGCAATCAAGCGCATGGTATTGGGATGCTTTAAATCTTTTTTATTCTTGAAAAACACCAAACATGCTTTAGGTTTCATCGTTTCCATAATGATAGCATCTGTTAAATGTCCCTTTCCCGTCAAGGATAAAGAACCATAGAGTTCAACTTCATAATGATGTGCCATAGGATAACGTTTCTGAAATAAACGGCAGGCACGCTGTGGTCCTAATGTATGTGAGGAGGATGGTCCTGGACCAATCCGATATAGTTCTTTTAATGACTTCATATTAAGCTCCTTGCAATTCTAATAAAAACATTTCAAATCCCATTTTTTTATCCAGTAAACCGCCTTTTAATTTCTGATCCAGTGTTGCTAACTTTGCCAACATGCTCATCAGATAAGAAGCGGATAAATTCTGCACACTCTGCATAGCTAATTTTATACGGTATGGATGTGCATGTAATATATCTTTGATCCCATCTTTGGATTCCCCTTGCATCATCAAGGTTTTTACTTCAAACAGAAAACGAAATTGAGATGCTAACAGGGCAATCAGATAAATGGCATCGGTATTAACGACACACAAATCGCACCAAATGCGAAAGGCTTTACGAACATCCTGCTCCACCACCGCATTGACCAACTCAAAAACATCCTCTTCTAACGGTCTGGCTACTAAATGAGCAACCACATCCTGCGTGATATCACCACCATAAAGCTGCAATTTATCAAATGCAGAATGAATGGTTTCCATATCCAGTGGTAATCGTTTCAATAATTCTTGCATGGCCTGTGCATCTACATGCAACTGTCGGCGCTGTATTTCCTCTTTCACACAACTTTGCTTACCGAGATCATCCAGCTTGCGAAATTCTAATACCTTCCAATTTTTTTGAATCAGCTTAATGATTTTTTTGCGTGTATCTAATTTCGCGAAATCACCAATCAGAATTAACACCGTACTTTCCATCGGTTGTTTCACATAATTTTCTAATCCATTGGGATCAATTCCTGTATCATTGGCAGCGGATAAAAAATTTGCATGATAAACAAGAATAATCTTATAGGCAGAGAAAAAAGGAATCGTCATAGCATCCTCTAGGATCGTTTCCAGATCACATTGCAAGGCATCGTATTGAACGGTATTTAATTCATCGCCATCTGCTATATATTCTTTGATGATCGTTTGCAATGTTTTTTTCAAACGAAACTGTTCTTCTCCATACAAGACATAATTCATGCTTATCACCTAGGTAATATTATACCAAATTGCTGCTCAGCCGTCTTGAAAAAACGAAAATATTTACAAATTTTTATTGTAACCCCACCATGTCTTGCACTTATAAGTGGTAAGATACCTTCTTTTTCCATAGCATCCAACACTTCTTGATGAGGATGTCCATAAAAATTATGTCGGCCACTGGATATTAGTGCAAGGGCTGGATGCACTTGATGTAAAAAAGCTGTTGCAGAACTAGTCTTACTGCCGTGATGCCCTATCTTTACGACATCCGCCTCTAATTTAGGATATAGCTGCAATAATTTTTGTTCGCCTTTTATACCTAGATCACCCATAAATAAAAAGGAGGTATCATACAGACGCAGCATCGTAACAATACTATTATCGTTTTCATCTTCACCCTCATAATCTAAAAGAAAAAACTTCATCCATGGTGTTTCCTGTTGTTTTGCCAGCTGTTTATGATCGATAATTTCATCAACATGCATTAATTCTTGCAACTGTGCAACACCACCACTATGGTCCATATCGGCATGTGTCACAATGATCTTATCAAGATGATAAATCCCTTGGGCATGCAAATACGGAACAATAATCTCTTTTGGAATATTTTTCTTTTTATGTCCCATAACATCAATCAAGATAACTTCTTTGTGATAGGGAGTAATAATAAGCGTACAATCGCCTTGTCCAACATCCAGCATCGTAACCGAAGCAAACGGCGAAAGGTAGGGACGTATAAAAAATATAACAAGAAGCAAACATAGGGTAAGACTATCCTTCCAATGTACATAGGAAATATACCGCATTGCTGATAAACACCATAAAATTAACCAAAGGATAGATACACTGCCATACAACGGATAAGAAATCTGCTGTATTAGGCGCAATGCTGCTAACATCCATTGTATCAGCAAAAACAGGTATTCTGTTGCCGGTAGGATAAGCAGCCATGCCAGTACATAGAGAATAGCATAGACTTTACGCAGAAAGGAAAACAGAGCCATTTGCAGCGGATCACATGTATGATAAAACCACATCTGTGCTGGAAAAAGCACCAACATGCCAACTATTTTTTTATTACGCTTTGCGACATGAAACATAAAAACCAGGCGAAAACATACAGGAATCAGTAAAGCAACCTCATAGGCCATAGAAGGCGCTAACAAAATGGTAAAAATCATTGATATACCAAGCGTATCTTTCTCATCAAAATTGGTAAAAAGGCCAGAGATAAGCGAAAAGCAAACTACGCGTAAGATAGAGGAAGATAAAACAGTAAGATAACTCATCCCCATCATTAAAAGAAGTGTAAGCCTATGGGCTTTGGCAAATCCCCATTTGCGTGCCATTCGCTTTGTAAGAAACCGTGATAAAAAAGCAATATGCATACCACTGGATAGCAATAAAAAAGATACTTCTTCTTCATGAATACCATACAGCATGGCTTTTAAAAATTGCTGAATCGCAACATCTTTTGTTTCAATATTGGCATATAATCGATGACGTAACGTAGTCCCTTCTTTGATAAGAGTATAACTTTTTACATTCATACAATATACCATTCCTTTACGTTTTGCCCATGTCGCAAAATGAAACTGTCCCAAATTATGTATACTATCGATTTTCTCATAAGTTCCACGCAATTCTACTACATCATCAAAAGATACCTTTTTCAATCCATATAGTAAAAATCTTCCCTCTTTGTTAGCCCCAATCATATATCCTTGTTTGATTTCTTGTATCTTCACGATACGAGAAGAAATTTCATGCACATCAGACAAACGCTGAATTCTTACAAATACCAGCAAACAAAACACCAGACATATGATTTCTCCTCGATGAAATCGTTTATGAAGAAACCATAGAGCACCCACCAGAAAGAAGAAACTGCTGTATACGGGCAGCCAGCTAAATATAAGGACAATACAGCCAATACATAACCATATGCCCTTCATAAACAAATATGCTCCTTTATTTTATCAAACAATTTATCCCCAATTCCCTTTACCTGTTTCAAATCCTCTAAAGTCTGAAAAGGCATTTGTTTTCGATATTCAACGATACGCTGTGCAATCGAAGGACCAATCCCCGGCAAAGTGTCCAACTCTTCTAGCGTTGCGGCGTTGATGGAAATCTTTGTGATCCTATGTTTTGAGGGTACAACAAGAACACCGTGATGTTCTATATCCATAGTCAGATTTAAACCACTGATATCTGCTTGCTTGGTTAATCCTCCACTTGCTTTTATGGCTTTTTCCACATTCGCATGACGCTCTAATTGGTAGACACCTGGATGCTGTACTTCACCTTTCACTTCCACACTTTTTACAGCACTTTGATAATTACGAACATCTATGACTTCATAACGTTCATAATAAAACAAGAAAAATAAAACACTAAAAAAGATACCTGTCTTTTTCATATAGATCCCTCCATTTAGCTATACGACACAAACAGGCTTTTTCCGTAATAAATTATAAAAAAGATACCCGTATATCTAAAACAGGTATTCTCAATCTTTCAATAGTATAATATAGAAATAGCATTATTATCAAAACGTTCCTATACGCTTAAATTCTTTTATAAAACATAAATGAATCATCTTTTTTGCAGTACTAAAATAGCAGAAAAAAAGCAGAAAACCTGCTTTTTCATACATCGATTACTTCAAATTAACGATTTTAACCTTATAAGGTTCTTCCACATTAGAAACCTCAACAATATCACCCAGCTTATTATCCAACAAAGCAACTGCTAAAGGGGTAATATTGGACAATTTTCCATTTAGTGGATCAGCTTCTATAGAACCAACAATCGTATACGTTTCCTCTTCCTCACTAGAAAGATCTTTAATTGTTACGGTAGAACCTAAACCTACTGTTTTACTACTTGTTTCTTTATCGCCTTCAATGATTTCGGCATTGGCAATCATTGCTTCAAGCTCACGAATTCTAGCTTCTACACGTGCCTGATGGTCACGAGCAGCATCATAATCGGCATTTTCACTAAGGTCACCCTGTGCACGAGCTTCCTGTAATTCTAAAATGACTTCATCACGTACTACATGGATCAGATTATCCTGTTCCTTTAAGAGTTCATCTAACCCTTCTTTGGTTACATAAAACTTTTCGTCTGCCATATTTTCACTCCTATCGTCACATGGTATTATACCACGTTTTCCTGAATAATACTACTTATTTTCGTCATCAACAAATCAATCGCCACCATATTGTGACCCCCTTCTGGGATGATGACATCTGCATAGCGTTTGCTTGGTTCAATGAACAGATTATGCATATCTCTTACCGTACTTGTATATTGTTCAACAACTGACTCTAATGTCCTGCCTCGCTGTTTTACATCACGCAACAAGCGACGTATAAAACGAATATCTGCATCAGTATCAACAAAAATCTTAATATCGCATAAATTACGTAAATCTTCGTTTTCCAAAACAAACAGTCCTTCAATGACAATAACATCACTTGGTTCTATATGCTCAATGCTATGCGAGCGGGTATGTTGAACAAAATCATAGGTTGGTTTTTCTATAGCCTTGCCCATAGTCAGCTCTTTCAACTGTTTTACTAATAAAGCATTGTCGAAAGCAAAAGGATGATCGTAATTCGTTTTTACACGCTCTTCCATCGTCTTCTCGCTTTGATCTTTATAATAATCATCCTGTCGGATAATGACGACGGACTGAGTGTTCTCATAACGATCTTTCAACTGCTGTGAAATCGATGTTTTACCTGAAGCACTGCCTCCGGCTATTCCGATTACAATCGTTTTTTTCATCACATACACCTTCTTATTTATTCAAATGGAACTTTTCTTGATTCTGTAACTGTTCCTCATAAGATTTCGCATAATGAACTTTACCATCGCCATATACATCCGCAACAAAATACAGATAATCACTCTTTGTCGGATGCAAAACGGCTTGTATTGCATCTTCTCCCGGATTTAAAATCGGACCGATCGGTAAGCCTTTATACTTATATGTATTGTATAAGGAATCAATATCCGGATTCACTTCACAGTCTTCTCCACTTGTTAGATCATCATACAATGCATAACATACGGTAACACTGGATTGTAACATCATATCTTTATCTAAGCGATTAAAGAAAACACCGGCAATCAATTGCATATCCTCTTTCGTACTTGCCTCATATTGAACCATACTGGCAAGAGTTAGGATTTCATGCATAGTGAATTTACTGGAAACAATATCCTTTTCATATTTCTGATAGATTTTTTGAAAATGATCCAAAAATGTTTTGGTAATTTCCTTTTCATCCGCATCCTTTGCAAACGTATACGTTTCCGGGAACAAATAGCCTTCCAGTTTCACTCGTGTCTTATCGTTTAAGATATCCTTTGTCAAAAAAGGATATGTCTTCATAAGTTCTTTAAGATAGGTATCATCATTCCACAGTTTTAACAAATTCTTTGCATTTACACCTAGCTTGTGTTGCAATGACTGTGCAATATCTTTCGCCCACATACCTTCCTTAAACGTAATCATCACTTCATTTTGCTTTGCTTTTTTAACATCATTCAAGTTTTCTAAAATCGTTTCTGTATCCCAAGAACGATCCAATGTAAAGACACCAAATTTGATGTCATTCAAGCCTTGCAGTTTCATGCACAGCTTTGCTGCCTGTACATCCTGTATCAATCCAGCTTTTTCCAACTTGTCTAATACAGACGCATTACCTTCGCCTTCTTTTACTTCAAAGATGACTTTTTCTGGTGTGGTTGATGGAGCTTTTAGCTTTGCGGTATACATAGAAAAGGCTGTGACACCAATAACCAAACAGATAATAACAAGGATGGCAGGTATCAGAATCTTCTTATTCTTCAGCGCCTTCATCTTCTTGGAACGCTCCTATCACTTCTTCGATCATCTGCCATTCCTCATCTGTTTCAACCGGCATCAGATTGCCTTCATCATCATAAGCAGAGGCAAAAACCTCTTCTCCTTCATCTTCAGGATCCGCAAACACTACATATTTGCGTCCTTTTTCCTCATCTTCAAATGTGAATAAAATTTCCATTTCTTTTTCATTGCCACTTTCATCTGTGACAAACATCGTATTTGTTTCTAACATTATATCCTCCTGTAGAAAGGGGCTTTTACAGCCCCTGATGATTTCTATCTAGATAGCCTTGTAAAATCTGAACAGCAGCCATCTGATCAATAACTTTCTTGCGCTTCTTGCGGGATACATCTGCACTGATAAGAATGCGTTCAGCTGCAACAGTTGTCAAACGTTCATCCCAAAGTATCACTTCCACACCTAAGGTTTCTAGTTTTTCTTTAAACATGATGGAAATCTCCCCGCGAATACCGACATCTCCATTCATATGCTTAGGCAATCCCAGCACTGCCTTTTTTACCTGAAATTCATCGATGTATTTTTTTATCTGCGTCAAAGCGGAATCATAATCATCCTGTTCAAAACGTATGGTTTCGACGGGACGTGCTATCATCCCTAAGGCATCACTCACACTGACCCCCAATGTACGTGAACCAAGATCAAGTCCTAAGATTCGCATCAATGCTGATCATCTTCCAGATAAGCGCGCACTAACTCTTCAATAATTTCATAGCGCTCTACGCTTTGGATAATGCTGCGGGCATTGTTATGGGAAGAAATGTATGCAGGATCATTGCTGATAAGATATCCGGCCAGCTGGTTCACCGAATTATAGCCACGCTCATCCAACGCTTCCTTCACGACACGTAATACATGCTTGATATTGTCACGCTTTAAATCATCTGATTTAAAAGACATCGTCTCTGTAATATCTCTCATCGTATTACCTCCTTTTTTTATCTTTCTTTCATTTTATCCTATTTTCTATAAAATTGAAACCCTAAGACAGTTTATTTTTAATGAATTCCACGGCTTCATCCACTTTCGTCACATCTTTGCCACCGGCCTGCGCAAGATCTGCTCTTCCTCCGCCTTTGCCATCACAAAGCATTGCTGCCTCTTTTACCAAATCGCCACACTTAATACCATCAGCCACAGCCAATTTATCTGCGCCAGCAACAAATACAACCTTATCGTTGCAAACACTTGCTAAAAAGACTATTACATGTTCTTTTTGTGCTTTGATGGTACTAGCGATATCTTTTAACGCATTAGCGTCAGCACCATCCATGCGTTTGATCAATACATGACGACCATTGCACTCTTTCACCTCATGGATCAATTCATTCGCCTTCAGTGTGAACATCTCACTTTGCAAAGCAGCCAATTCCTTTTTCAGCTGCGCATTTTCATGCAACACTTGTTCTACTTTCGTATCTACATTGACAATACTCTTCATCTTCAGATCATCTGCTATATGACGCAGTGTCTTTTCTTCCGCAGCAAAGTCTTCATAAGCACTATAGCCTGTCTTTGCCGTAATACGGCGGATACCGCTACCAATACTTTCCTCAGAGATAATCTTGCATATACCAATTTCCTGTGTGTTATTTACATGACAGCCACCACAGAATTCTTTTGACACATCGCCCATTGTAACAACCCGGACAACATCCCCGTATTTTTCATCAAACAATGCGGTAGCTCCGCTTTGCTTTGCTTCTTCAATCGGCATTTCCACCTTACTTACAGGATGATGTTCACTGATAAAGCGGTTTACCAGTTGTTCAATTTCCTTTAACTGCTGCACACTTACCTTTTCAAAGTGTGTAAAGTCAAAGCGTAGATATTCATCACTGACAAAACTACCAGCTTGTTGAATATGATTTCCAACAACTTTCTTCAAAGCACTTTGTAATAAATGTGTACAAGAGTGATTGCTGGTGATAATATCACGTTTTTTATTATCCACTGCCAGTTGCAGCTTGCTGCCAACATGCAAACATCCTTCTTCTATAACAACCTTATGTAAATGCTGTTTATGTGGTGCTTTCACAGTATTGACAATACGGCCTAATGCATCCCCCATAAAGCTGCCACTGTCCCCTATCTGGCCTCCACTTTCCGCATAAAAGACGGTTGTGTCTAAGATGATATCGCCTTCATCAGATATAGCATCCACTTGCTTACCATCTTTAAATAAAGCTATGACCTGTGCATCACATGTTCTTTCATCATAACCGATAAACTTACTATCTTGTGTAAAGGCCATTAAATCTGCTGACTGACTAGACATAGATTCCACATCTTCACGAGCATTGCGGGCACGCTCGCGCTGTTTTTTCATCTCTTCATCAAAGCCTTGCACATCTACTTGATATCCACTTTCTTCTGCTATCTCGCATGTCAATTCTAATGGGAACCCATAGGTGTCATACAACTTAAAAGCCGTCACACCATCCAATAACTTATTATCTTTATTTTTTTCCATAACATCCAGCAATAATTTTTCACCATCTGCCAGTGTAGCATGGAAACGTTCTTCCTCAGCTTTTACCAGTTTTTCAATATAATCAATTTTTTCTTCGATATATGGATAAAAGTCTTTCATGATTTCATAAACAACCGGTACCAGCTTATACATAAAGGCACCTTCAATTTTCAATTTTCTGCCAAAACGAACAGCTCGGCGTAAGACACGGCGTAACACATAGCCACGTCCTTCATTGGCGAATAATGCACCATCCGCTAACGCAAAGGTCACGGTACGGATATGATCCGCTATAACACGAAACGCCATTTTGTTTTCAGCATCTTCATAACGCATGGACGTATATTGTTCACATGCATGAATAAGCGGCAAGAATAAATCGGTATCAAAATTAGTTTCACCATTTTGCACCAAACAGGTCAAACGCTCTAATCCCATACCGGTATCAATGTTTTTCTGTGGCAATTCTTTATAATCCTTGCGTGCAACTCCTTCTTTGGCATCAAACTGAGAAAAGACATTATTCCAGACTTCAATATAGCGGTCATTTTCCATCTCTTCAAAAAACAGTTTTTCACCCAGTCCTTCTGGATCATATGCTTCCCCACGATCATAGAAGATTTCCGTATCCGGTCCACATGGTCCTTCTCCGATTTGCCAAAAGTTATCCGCTGTTTTTAAGATGTGCGAAGGATCCACACCAATTTCGTTTGTCCAAATATCATATGCTTCTTCATCATCAATATACACCGTGATATACAAACGATCTTTATCAAAACCAATATACTCTTCACTAGTTAAAAATTCCCAAGCAAAATGAATTGCCTCTTTTTTAAAGTAATCCCCAATTGAAAAATTACCGAGCATTTCAAAAAAGGTGTGATGACGTGCCGTCTTACCAACATTTTCAATATCATTTGTACGAATAGATTTCTGAGCATTGGCAATTCTTGGACATTCCGGTTTCACTGTTCCATCAAAATATTTCTTTAACGCCGCAACTCCGGCATTGATCCATAACAAAGTAGGATCATTGTGAGGAATCAGACTAGCGCCTGGTTCAATCATGTGTCCATGTTTCTTAAAGTAATCAAGAAACAGTTGTCGTATCTGGTTACCTGTTAAATTTTTCATGTCAACTTCCTCCTTAAGCATAAAAAAACGTTCCTTATCCAGGAACGCAATCATCATTACGCGGTACCATCCCGGTTCACTTTCACTGAAAGCACACCTTACTTATCATCGTTAACGCCGATGTTCTCGCGAAAAGCTCCAAAGCAGCCTTCCATCCATCCTGACACGAAAACTTCCACCTTCCGTTTTCTCTCTATGCCGCAGCAGGGATGTACTCCTCTTCTTCTACGCTTTTTTATTCCTTCGCTATTATAACAAATTCTTATTTTACACGCAAGCCATTCTCACACGATTATCATTCATCATGAATTTCGTCACTGCATACTACCATCGCAAATATCATGGTATTGTCTCCTCTGCCATCACTTCATCAAAATCTCGCCAGATGTCTTCCCATTCTCCTACCTTATCACTTGTTTTCGAATGCAGATAGCTGCGGAAAACGATTTGGGCTACAGCCGCAAAAATAGGGGATAATATCACACCTATGACACCAAAAAAAGCATCCGATATAAAAATAAAGACAAACGTTAACAGCGGTCGTACGTTCATAGTGCGATTAAAGATCAAAGGCTGGATAATATTAGATTCTATCTGTTGAATACTCCAGACGATGAAAAACATCATCCATGGGTAATGGTCATAATGTAAAGCTGCTACGGCTGCTATTAAGATAAGCCCTAAAGTAGCTCCAACATAAGGAAATAAATTTAACAATGCCAAAATCATAGCATAGAGTAAAGCATTTGGAAAACGATAAAGACTTAAGACAATCCCGACACTGACAATAATGAATAAAAGATCTAGCATGGTGCCTGCCAAATATTGATAAATGATATTGCTCAGCGTATGATAAAAAGTCGCAACCCGTGTTACATTTGGTACTATTTTCTTTGCTGTACGTTTCCAAAAATCCATATCGATGGAAATAAAGAACGCAATAATATACGCAATACCATAGTCCGTTAAAGTGTCAATGACACTTTTTGCTGAATCTATTGCTATTATATACCCTTCCTGCATATAATTTTGCTTTAGCGTTTTCAAATTGTCATACGCAATATGATGTTGTTTTAAAAAGCCTTCCAACTGTTGCAGCCATCGTGGGACAAGTTGTGCCAACTCGAGCGCCTGTTGATACAACAAAGGTAATAAAACAGCTAAAAATGCACCTAGAATCGCCAACAAGCCAATATAAACTAACATTACACTGACCTTTAAAGAAAATTTTTGTTGTACTCGATCAATGATTGGCTGAAGGAAAAAAGCTAATAATACACCACTTAGAATAGGTAAAAAAGCACGATAAATAGCAGCTAACCATGCATCTAATGCCAATTGTTTAATAATTAATAGCAAAAGAAAGATACATGCTAAGCAAGGAAGAAGCTGTTTCGCATGAAACAATATTCGTTCATATCGTTGTTTCATAAAAGAAAAACCCCATTCGTGGGGTTAATCCAAATCCATACAATCACAAATTTGATCCATCGCCTTATGGTAATTCTTTTTCATTTTCTTCTCAGCTTTTTTTGACTGATGACAAAGATCCTCAATTTCCTCATCTTTCATATAGCCAAGATATAAACCCATTAAAAATCCCATAACGGCAGCACCTAAACATTTGTTCATGCGTATCACTCCTTCTTACACATCTAGTATGGTAAGCTTTGATGAAGTTATGCATGAAACAATTTGCGAATTCGCATTTCTAAGGTGCTATTACGCTGATGACGTTCTTTGCGTGTTACCGCTTTATGTAACATATCACGCTCTCCCAATAAAACAAGACTTTTCTTCGCCCTAGTAACTGCGGTATATAATAAGCGCTTGCTCATCATATAGGCATATTCTGAAACAATTGGCAAGATAACAATGGGATATTCACTGCCTTGTGCTTTATGAATGGAAATACAAAATGCATGGGTAATATTATATAGCTGTTCATTGCTATATTCCACCATGATACCATCAAAATCAACAAGTAATTGATGCTTCTGTCCTACACTTTCAGAAGCATAAGCGATATCTACAATTTCTCCAATATCACCATTATACACCTCATCTTCGGGCTGATTTTTCAGTTGCAAGACCTTATCACCCACACGAAAGATGCGATAGCCAACTTTTAGTTCTCGTTTATGAGCTGTTGAAGGATTCATCATTTTTTGTAAAGCATTATTCAAAGCATCAATTCCGGCTACCCCTCCATACTTTGGAGCTAACACCTGAATATCCTTTGATTCATAGCCTTTTTCTAAAGCATTGGCAACAATACGAACAACCAAGTCACGCACTTCATAATTCTGCGCATCAAAAAAGGCAATGTCTTTAGCATAATCTAATACTGTAATCTGTTCTTCTCGTATTTCATGAGCAAGCGCAATCACATCACTTCCCTCACTTTGACGAAATATTTTATGCAAGCGAGTGACGGCAAATTGTTCACAAGCAATCAGATCTTTTAATACGCTACCACATCCAACACTTGGCAATTGATCCTCATCTCCGATGATCAAGATTTTCTTTACTAGTTTTGAAGCTTTTAAAAGATTATAAAACAACCATTGATCCACCATGCTGAACTCATCAATGATCAGCAAATCACATTGCAATGGTTCTTTTTCATTCACCAAGAAGGTATTCGATTCTAAATCCCAACGCAATAAACTATGAATCGTAGTAGCATTACAACCACAAAGCTCACTCAAACGTTTAGCAGCTCTTCCTGTTGGTGCACATACAGCAATTACATCATTTGGATAATGCTGTTTATAAAGCGTTAAAACACCTTGGACAATCGTTGTTTTACCAGTACCAGGTCCTCCTGTCAAAATTGAAAAGGAATGCGCAAAAAACGTAAGAATGGATTCTTTCTGTCTCTCCTCATATTGTATGTGTAATGTTTGTTCCAACTCTTCCATGTCTTGCATGAGTTCTTCTTTTAAAGTTGGTTCTTGTTCTTCAAAAGGAAACATTGCCAAAAAAGCAGCAATACCTGTTTCACTATCATACTGTGTATGGTGATAGATTCGCTCCTCTTCTCTATGTATGAGAAATTCTTTTGCCAATTCATCTAAGTAAGAAGACAAATCTACATCTTTAAACTCTTTTTCAACACGCTTTGTCAAATCCTCAGTAGTCACAAAAGTATCGCCACTCGCCATGCACATCTCCAATATCATAGACAATATAGCAGCTTTGATACGGTAGGGATGATTTAATCCAAAAGATAGCTCCTGTGCTAATTTATCAGCAGTCTTAAAACCTATACCATCAATTTCTTCAATCAAGCGATAAGGGTTTTCTTTAATAAGGGCAACCGCCTCTTGCCCATACTTTGCCTCAAATTTCATGATATTGCGGACACTGATACCAAAACGAGTAAAGAAAAAAGTCGTATCATCAACATCATCATGTTCATGAATTCCATCTAAAATAACTTGGCGTTTTTTAGGCGTAAAGGATGGTATCTGTAATAAGACTTGCTCATCCTCTTTGATTCGTTCAATGACATTTGGCCCTAAAGTCTCTACTAAGAGCTTAGCGCTCTGTTTTCCAATGCCCGGGAATAAAGAACTTGCAAAAAAACGAATTAAACTCTCATCATCCTGTGGCATGACTTTTTCATATGCTTTTACCTGAAACTGCATACCATAACGAGGATGATCTACATAACTGCCATGTAGACGGTAAATAACTTCTTCCTGTAATTCTCGAAAGAAACCTGTAGCGATAAAATCTTCTTCATTCGCATCATAGGTTATAAATTTACCAACAGCATATCCATTTGCCTCATTATAAAATATCGTATGCAGCAGTTTTGCCTCTAAAATCAGTTCTTCTTCCATTATGGCCTCCTTACATTATAATGTTAAAAACAAAGAAAGGATAGCAAGAATATTGTTGCACATATGTACCCCTGTACTAACGATAATGGAATTGCTTTTTTCATACCCATAAGCTAAAACAAGACCAATACCAGTATATAGAAACAGATATGTCACATCCGTGAAATTCCCTTCGATAAGAGAATCCATGATATGGATAAAGCCAAAGAGAAAGGAGCTGATCAACATTGCCCAACTGAAAGATACACGTGAGCGTAAACATGTAAAAACACCACCACGAAAAATGGTTTCTTCAACGATCGGCGCAAAGATCACACTAGAAAAAATCGTAAAAGCCGGAGCAACAATAGCGTTCTCGGCAATAACTTTTTGATTTTCACTATCCCCTGTCTGAGTGATGATACTTACCAAGATATTTAATATATAATTTGCCATAACCGTAAGAAATACAAGTGCAAAAATCATAGGTAAATATTTTTTCCAATTCGCTTTGAATTGTAAAATGGAATCCAGCCAAATCGGCTTTGCGACCCAAATAACAAAAACCATAATCATGACATAAGACACAACGGAAATAGGAATGTTAAAGGTTGTTGCTTGCGGATCCACCATTAAGGTTAAAACCGTTAATATCCGTGGTAACAAATACGTATAACCAACAAAATAGAAAAGTAATAAAAGGATACAGCGCGTAGAGGAAAGATGTTTCATATTAGTTTTTTCCATGGGCTACATGCTCCTCTATTTTTTTCTGCATACTGATACCATCACAGAAAACCTCTTCAATGACACCACCGCCTAAGCATTCTTGACCATCATAAAAGACAGCTTCTTGTCCACAGGTAACACTAGCCACACCTTGTGGATAGCATACAAGAACGGTTGTTTCATCAATAAACTGTAAAGATATCTCATGATCTTGTTGACGATAGCGGAATTTTGCAGTACATGCATATTCGTTTTCTGGTTTATGCGGGCGCAGCCAATTCACGCCAGATACAATGCAACTAGTAGAATATAACCAGTCTTTTTCATTTCCATTGGTCACATACAGAATGTTTTTATGTACATCCTTACCTACTACAAACCATGGGCCTTTATTACCACCAATACCTAATCCTTTTCGCTGCCCTATCGTATAATATAAAACCCCGATATGACGACCAATTACTTCTAATGAATGAATATCAACGATATCACCATCTTGACTTGGTAAATAATTTTGTAAAAACTCTTTAAAATTACGTTCTCCAATAAAACAAATGCCCGTAGAATCTTTCTTAGTAGCTACACTTTCTAATTCAAGTTTCTGTGCAATTTCACGAACTTCTGCTTTATTCAAATTACCGATTGGGAATAATGCGTGTGCTAATGCATCTTGAGAAACCTGGCAAAGAAAATATGTTTGATCTTTATTTGAATCAGCGCCACGTAACATACGGCTATATAAAGGTGTGTGTTCCACCTGTGCATAATGTCCCGTTGCTAAAATATCAAACCCCAGTTTTCTGGCATATTTCATGAATGCATCAAACTTGATATATTTATTGCATAAAATATCTGGATTGGGTGTTCTCCCTTTTCGATATTCATCTAAGAAATACGTAAATACATTATCCCAATATTCCTTTACAAAATCCACCCGCAATAAAGGAAGTCCTAACTTATCTGCGACAGCTTTTGCATCAAGGTAATCCTGCTCCTGCGGGCATACATCATCTTGAATCGTAGGATTTCCCATAATATCATTATTGGCAAATGAATCCCAATTGCGCATGAATGCACAGGTTACATCATAACCCTGCTCTTTTAAAATATAAGCGGCAACGGCAGAATCCACGCCGCCTGATAAACCTAATAATACCTTTTGTGCCATTTTCATCACCATTTCTTTTATCTTTATATATTAAGGATTTCAATGAAAGTTATACCACATTAAACGCGAAAAAGCCAGTCATCCTTGTAAGATATAAATTTTCTGACAAACTATCATAAAATTTGGTTATTTTTTACGAGTTTTCCAGATAAACATTAAAATAGATTGTACAGTATGTGAAATTATGTTAAAATACTAACACATAAAAATCTTATGATAGAATATTTATGTTACTATGAAAGACGAGGAGAAAAAAACGTATGAAAAAATTATTAGCTTGCTTATGTGTTGTCACTTTATTAGCCGGATGTGGCGGAAGTGGTAACAAATCAGAATCAAAAACTTGCAGTATTACACAAAATGGTATGACGTTAGCTGCAACATTCAACGCAAAAGATGATGAAATCAAAACTGCTGACATGAATGTAACGGTACCTGCTTCTGCTTTAGGTGGTGTTGATCTTAGTACACTGTCTGATGATCAGAAAAAAATGATGCAGACACAGTTAGAATCATCTTTGGGAATTAAAGAAGATGATGGTATGAAAGTATCTTTCGACTTTAAGGATAAAGATATTGTTGTAAAAATCAATATGGATTTCACAAAGACAGACAGCAGTTCACTGAAGAAATTTGGCTTTGGTAGTGATACGGACATGTCTTTGAAAAACACTGTAAAACAAGCAGAAAAACAGGGAGCTACTTGTAAATAATCCATTCACTATAAGATAGTCTCAAAAAGATTCCTCATGGGGAATCTTTTTTCTATTTGTTAAATAACTATTTACCAATGATCATTGAATAATCTTCTAACTCTCATTTGATAACTTAAATCAATACACAAATCTTTTATATTACAAACTCATAATAATATGGAAAGGGAGCCCTCACATAAGGAATGTGTTTGGCTTTCTTTCTCTATATAGAAAAAAACCTGTCCTTCTCAGAACAGGTCTTCCTACCTGGCAACGTGCTATCTTTACTGGAGCTCGTCCAGCTATTGT
>NZ_CAXUBY010000052.1:0-18960 GCF_964249515.1 Eubacterium sp. 3_1_31 | reverse complement strand
ATTAAAACGAACCGCCGTATACGGAACCGTACGTACGGTGGTGTGAGAGGGTGATTTATTTCACCCTACTCGATTGTATGTAAAAAAACCCCCTAAACTCAGCATTTTATCATAAGCCGCTAAATCGTTATTATCCCATATATACCCATTCAGTATTTCATACGATTACAAGTAAAGGGTGCGAGAAAAGAGGTCTTTATCATAAAAAGAAATTATTTTTAGCAATACAAGAATATTGATACATTTCATAGTTTATAAAACAAATATGACATTATGAACGTAAAATATTTTTATATCCGATATAAGTAATGGCAAAATAAGATCCATAGATAAGTGTGATAATACACGCTGTATAGAAAGAAGGGATAAGGATATCACTTTTACCGAATAATAAAACTAATTCATTTACGACTTGAATACCGATAAAACTATGTAAGAGTGCTAATAATAATGGCAGGAGAAAGTATATACTGATTTGTAAAAAGATAGAACGATTTAACATTTTCTGATCTGTACCAATCTTGGTTAATATCGCATAGTGTTTTTTATTATCATTTGCCTGTGATAACTGTTGAAGTGCTAGGATGATGGCACTAGCAATCATAAAGACGATGCCAAGATATAAACCAATATAAGTAAATATCACCGACATGCCTTTATTGGCTTCTTTAACTATTTGCGCTG
This sequence comes from Eubacterium sp. 3_1_31, assembly GCF_964249515.1. Classification (NCBI taxonomy): domain Bacteria; kingdom Bacillati; phylum Bacillota; class Clostridia; order Eubacteriales; family Eubacteriaceae; genus Eubacterium; species Eubacterium sp. 3_1_31. The sequence goes on along the minus strand of NZ_CAXUBY010000052.1, from coordinate 18,276 downwards.
AACGTCCTAGAAAAGGATAGTGATTAGCACTTTTTGTATGTAATTTTTGATTTACCATTTGATCAAATGCAGTTTCCTTGGTAGGGTCTTTTAATTCGACATTCCAAGCTTTTACATAGGGAAGCGCATCTGAGGGAATAAGCTCATCCTGTATGATAAAAACAAAGGTATCATATCCGATATTGCTGGAGGTGTACATGGAAACAGCTTCATAAGTATCATTAATTATCGTTAGTGGGGTATTATATAACTGAATAGTAGGATGAGCAGCAAGAATATCAGAAACAGCTTGATCAAACAAAGCCATGGTCGTATAAAGATAAGTTTCATTTGATTTCAAATGAAGTTTAGAATTCCCGGTTTTTTCTAAAACATAATTAAAGTCACTAAGGGGAACCACCCACCAGTATAGAAGTATTTAATTCATTCGTATTTATAAGATTGCGCAGTTCTTTATCGCTTACATATTTACTGAAGGAATGCACATCACTTTGCAGTTTTGTCATATACATGCTAGTGATTCTTGTTTCCTGTATATTAGGATCATCGCTTATTCCAAGTTTATCAATAACTGCTTGAAATTGCTCGTTGTTCATTTGTTTAGGATGTTTTCCCCATGGATATTGTAAAGATAAGGAATAATCAAAAGGGGTCACATTACGTATACTCTTATTAATGGTTGCATTCATGTTCCAGCCGGTAGATAATGCCCCGATACTTATTAACAGCATGATGCAAACAATGCTCATTGAAATATAGTTTGAATTTATTTTGGCATTGATCTGGTTCAGAATAAAGATATTTAAGTTTTTTAAATAAAAAACTTACTAAATTTCTGATTATCTTTTCATAAGTTGGTAAATGCCGATATATCCCGTATTTTAGGGCTTTATCGGTATTTTCTTTTCGGAAGATACCTTGCATAAGCTGGCATTTACCAGCATGAAAATGCAACCAAAAGTAGTAAATGAGTAGTAAATATAAGCTCCGATATTAACAAGCCAGTCTTTCCAGTTCTGCTTTTGCAGATTGAAATGTACCGTGTGCATAATAGCCAAGTGTCATGGTTATGTTAGCGTGTCCCATGAGATATTGCAAAGTGTTTGGGTTCATTCCTCTGTTTGCCATATTCGTACAATAAGTATGTCGGAATGAATGTGGTGTGATGTTCGGTAACTTATCTGTGTGATACTTGTTATACTTCTTAATTAGTCCTCGCACCATGCCCTCATAGTTTCCTGCAACTTTAGGCAAGCCCTCACGGTTTAAGAATAGGAAATTGCTGTAACCACCTACAATCAACGGTTGTGCCTTTCCTCTGTTCTTTAGTATTCTTTGGATTGCTTGATAAGCCCGTTCTGTCAATGGAAGTTCCCGTTTTCCGTTTTTGGTCTTTGGCGTTTCAATATAGTAGCCCATTTCGCTATCTTTCAATAACTGGTGGTCTATATTGAGTATTCTGTTCTGCATATCAATATGCGTCGTCAGTCCGCAAAATTCAGAAATACGAAGTCCCGTTTCCAGCAGAAGCACAACCTCATCATAATACTTACTGTAAATCTTGTCCGTTTCCATAAAGGCAAGCAGGCGTTCTTCCTGCTCTGGTGTAAGGATAACTTTCTGCTCTGTATCATCTTCCAGAACATCACTCAGCTTAAATTCAAACGGGTTCTTTCTGATACAGTCGTCTTGTATCGCCATGTAAAATGACGCTTTCAAGGAACGCTTGTAGTTATCAATCGTTTTATAGGCATATCCTTTTTCGCTCATTCTGATAGCCCATTCTTTAGCGTCCGACTGCTTCACAGTATCAATCGCCCTCATACCTAATGGGTCATTTTTCAGAGCGTTCATAAGATACTGTCGTCCTTTTTCAGTAGCCCTCTTGATGTTCTTTCTTTGGCTGTTCTTCTTGTCGTAGAGCTGGCAGACTGTCATTTTACCGCCTGCTGTGTCGATACCGTCGTTAAGGTCTTTTTTAATCTGTGCTTCTTTTTCCCTCAATGAAATATCATCACGTTTTCCAGCAGGTGTCTTGTCTGTCGGTACAAGTTTCCAAGAATAGATAAATTGTGGCTTTCCGTATATATCGGTATATTTATAAACGTATCTTCCGTCTTTTCGCTGGCTCTCTCCATTACGCAAATTGCGATTTTTACTGTCTTTTCGTTTCACATTAGACATAGTGTAAAGCTCCTTTCCGTCATGGAATGAGCCGTGATACGCTATACTTTATTATACCATATCTACGGCTCAATGACATTAGATTTCGTCCAATGTATCTATGATTTTTTCAAATTGTTTTCGCTTAATCTGAATACGGTTACCATTCACGATAACCCAGCCAGCGTCAATGTTTTCTTCGGCTAATTTACGCAATTTCTTTTCGCCAATGCGGAAGTATTTAGACGCTTCTTCAATCGTCAGCGTATATTTTTCCCAGATAGGCACATCAGTATTGTTCATAATCTATGCACCCCCTTTACTGTGTGTCATTTTTTACAAGCAGACAGACGGCTTTGGAAAGCTCCGTTAGTATCTCAACTATTCCCATTCTTGTGGGCAGAACCGCACCATGCGGACGTATCATTATTCTGTGAGGATAGGTCGTGGCAAAACGACTTTTCCAACAGTCGCTCTCGGATCACTGCGTGGGTCGCTCGCTTTCTTTTGAAAAGGTCGTGGCGTACAGTCCCCGTGGCTCGCTATCTCACAAACGTATCTGTCTGCTTTATTCAGTTGTCAAAGAACTGTGGCGAAAGCGTGTTGCTTTCATGTAAAAGCAGGTGCAGAGCAGGAAAGAGGGGGGATTGAACAAATCATGCTCTGCGGTTACTGCTTGTTATTCTTCGGTTTCTAAAGGAATATCAAAGTCCAAAATCATTTTAATAAGTGCTTCTCTGATACGTCCTTTTAATTCCATGTCTACGACTATGCAGACATTACCATATTTGTCGTAGAACGGACGCAAACAACATTTCGATATGTACGGGTCATACAATGCCAGTATCTTTTCAATCGCATTTACGTTGCCGTCCACAGCCGACGAAATAAGATAAAATGACGGGCGTGTGTTATTCATCATTCATGTTCTCCTTTAATTTTTTCTTGATTTCTTCAAGTGAGTTCTTCCTACTGCGGAACGACGTTGAACGGTTAATTTTTAATCTGTCGCCGATTTCAGTATCACTCATGCCTAAGAAGAAATACATCAACAAGATTTCTCTATCCTTTTCAGACAGATACTTAATCGCTTCTGCTAAATCATCATCAAGGACACGAACCTCAATACCACATACATCAAAGGCGGTATAATCGCTTTCGTATTCGTCCCAGACTGCCAGCTTTTCCACGACGATTTCTGGAAGTTCACAATAGGAAATTTCCTTATTTCTTCGTCGCTTTAATTCTTTGCGATAATTACGGACAATGCCTTTTACTACACGTTTGAGCTTGCAGTCAAATTGACATTGTATTGTCTTTTGGAAGTCCGACGGTTTCATATCATCACACCCCCTTTCCGTTATGACGTGAAAAGTGTTTATCCCTCTTTCCGCACCATATCTGTACAGCAAGGTGTGATTTGTTGCATGAATTTGAAAAAAAGTGAAAAAATTTTTTCGGGTACAAAAAAAGCCCGCACAAAACATATAGTCTGTACGAGCTATTAAAGCTGTGAGATATTCAGTTGTTGATAAAATGCTGTTAGGTAGTGTATGACCGTATAAGATTATGCTTAAAACTTTCCATAATACAAGCCCCCTTACAGCACTTGATTTCTATTAAACTTTTGTCTTTTTTGTAATCTTGTAAATATATTCTTCTGGAGTAGGGCGTTTATTTCCAAAATACTTTCTGAAATTTGCCTGCACTTCTGGGTCGGTGCTGTTCATAGCTTCATCAATCGTCGCTTCAATATCAGCCCGAACATCAGCCAATGATACACCGCCAGCTTTTGCACCAGCTTTCAATGCTTTTTTAATATCTCGTTTTTTTAAGATAGCCATAATACAACACCTTTCCCTTTTATTTTATAAGTAATTGAATAATAGTTACAAATACCCAAATGAAGAACAGAACACCGTCCAGCTTAGCAATCAAATTCAAGACTTTGTTTTCTATTTTTTCTACTCCGCATATAGCATTAAAATTCATCAATGAAAATGCTAAAATCAATAAAGAGTAATTTGACAAATTGTTACTATTACCATTATAAAGGGCAAAAGCATATCCAGCCCAAAAAGGAAGTAACGCAACTAAAGTAAAGCCTTTTAGAAACTTCATGTCTTTTCTTTCGCTTGAAAAATAATTTTTTGCTAAATGTTTGTCTGCCATAATCGCAACTCCTTTCAAAATTGTCGGAAGTTATCTCCCTCTTTCATTATAATTTTTTTCAATCAGAATGTAAAGTATTTCTTACTATTTGTTGTAAAAAAATCATGCTTGTTTTTTTGTACGGGAAACAAGCACGATATAATATTCTTTACTCAATTTTCTTATATATCAAAATTGCGACAACTTGTATCGTTAATACAATATTATATATCCATTGTACACCGTTAGCCATACTATAAAAATCCATAGGTGTCCGCATAGAAAGTTTTGCAAAAACATTGACGAGAATAATAAACACAATCGTAGATATAATACTCGCTTTTCCGATAATTGCTCGTCCTCTTTCATCTCGTGATGTTTTCAAAAAGAATAATACAATTACAGCAATGGTAATAGGTATGCAGTAATATGTTCCTATTACAAGTATTGTTTTATTATTGATAATTGACTCAAACAATTCTATCATTTTTCTGCCTCCTCAAAGTCAAATAAATCTTCAATCGCTACATCAAATACTTTCGCAATACTATATGCTAACAACATGGACGGATTGTATCGGTTTCTTTCAAGCTGTATTATCGTTTGCCGAGATACTCCAACAAGGTCAGCGAGTTCCTGCTGGCTCATTCGTTTTGTAGCTCTATAAATATGTATCTTGCTGTCAAAAGAATACTTTTGCTTTGCCATTTAGCCACCGCCTTATTTTAATTTCAGCTTATTATAACATATTTCTTACTTTTTGTGTGGAATTTATGATTATGCCATATAGAAAAAGCGTGTAAATCTGTACTGAATCGCTTCTTTGATAAAACCTTTCATTTCCAAATCTACCGCAAGACGTAAGTTGTTGTTATCGTCGTAAAACGGACGCATACAGCATTGATTGATATATGGGTCATAAAATTCCAAGATTTTTGAAATTGCTGTTTCGTCGCCGTCGCAGGCTTTGGAAATAACCGTGAAAGTCGGTGTCAGCTCTTTTGGCATTTTTCTTTTTCCTCCTCAATCAGTTGCTTTAACTTGTCTAGTGCTTGTATTCTGCACTTCGTTACATTCGCTCTGGAACAGTCAAGCATTTTCCCAATGTAAGTGTCCGTGTCCCCAATGAAAAAATACTGTAAAACGATATTACGCTTTCGTTCTTCAATAGCTTTCAATGCACGAGCCAGTTGTTCATCTTCGATTGATACTTTTTCTCCACAGACTTCAAATACTGCAACATAATCCGTAGAATATGTATCTTCTGTACCTATGGAATTTAAGAGGTCGTCCATAATTTCGGCGAATGGCATTTCTTTTTTCTCTGAACGACGTATCGCTCGATAGAAGTCAATCGCTCTATGACGTATAACTGTTTTAATAGCACAATCGAATTGATGACAGGTTTTTTCTTGTAGTTCTGACGGTTTCATTTTCCTCACCTCCTTTCGCTAGTCGAAAAGAGGTGTCTGCCCCTTTTCATATATACCGCGTTGAAAGTGGGGTACAGCGTAACCAAAATCAAAAAAAACTTAAAAAATTTTTTTCTGGCATGAAAAAAGCCCGCACAAAACATATAGTCTGTACGAGCCTTTGAAACTGTATTGTATTTAGTTCTTATAAAAATGCCGTTAGGGTCAAATTGATTGTGTCGAGGTATATCTAAAATATTCCATAATGACAGCTCCTTTACGGCACTATTCTTGTTTATTCAGACAGAAAAGAAATTGCACCGTTTTTAATTTCTAAGATTTCGTCGGCTTCTTCTGCCAAATGCTTACTATGTGTAACGACAACAACACATTTTCCTAATTCATGTGCAGTCTTTTTCAGCAAAGCAATGATTTCATCAGCGGTAGTTTCATCAAGATTTCCCGTCGGTTCATCTGCCAAAAGTACATGAGCGTCGCTGGCTAAAGCTCTTGCAATCGCCACACGCTGTTGTTGTCCACCAGATAGTTGCAATACATTTCTCTGCCAGTATTCTTTTCCAATGCCGACTTCTTCCAATAATTTTTCAGCATTTCCACTACCACCTAATTTGACATTTTCAACCGTTGTCAAATAATCAATCAGATTATAATTTTGAAATACCAATGAGATATTATGCTTTCTGTGGTAATTCAGCCCTTTTTTTGTAATGTCCTCGCCATTGCAAAGTACAGTCCCTTTTACCGCTGTGTCTAAGCCTGCTAACAACGATAAGAGTGTTGTTTTTCCTGCACCACTCGGACCGACAATGGTATAGAAGATACCCTCCTCGAAAGTAGCAGATACATTATTCAAAATGGTTTTATCTTTTTTTGTTTTGTAAGCATAGCTTACATTCTTTACTTCTAACATTTTCGTCGTCCTCCTAACTCATTTCCGATAAAATATCTTTCGGGTTTCTCTTTAGTATTACAATTCCAGATACCAGAACAGAAGCCGTTATCAACACAAGAACACTTACACCGTCCAGTAGATACATTTCTGGTGTAACCTCTACGCTGATACTCTGCACGTCCTGCTTTGGTGCAACGTATTCTGTGGATACTTTTCCCTCATTATTCTTTTCTTCCTCCTGCATTTGCTGAACCTGCTGTGATACCAGATAATTTGCAGTTGCTTTGGAAACGGCAGGAGCGACAGCAAAGGATAACATAAGGGAAAGAACAGCAATCATAATCGCTTCGCTCCAAATTTGTCCGATAATTCTAAATTTCGGAACACCGAGAGATAAGAAAATACCGACTTCCTGCACCCGATTTTTCAACCAGAAAAGAAATACTAAAACAAGGATAACAAAACTTGCAACAGAGATTACCAATATCATCATTTCGCTTACTTTTGCTAAATCATTGAAGTTTGAGGACATGGTTTCGGAATTTCCGTTATTGTCAATCAAATCATATTGCTCCCAATTGATGTCTACTTTTTGCAGATTTTCTTTTACTTCGTCGTAAGCTTCCACATCTTCCACTTTGAAATAGGCTCTTTCATATAATGGACTTGTTTCACCCTCTGCCTTTTCTGGAAATCTCAAATCTGTAAATATTACATTTTCCGAACGGTAAGTATCTCCCTGCATAAGTGGGGACATCTTTTGATCCACTTGATAAATTCCAACAATCTCAGCTTCTGATACCTTTGAATTTTCAGTATCGTGGTAATCATTAAAAGAAATCTTATCGCCGATTTTCAGATTATTTTGCTTTGCCAGTTCCTCTGAAATGACACACATATCTTTATCCTCTGGGGTTATCATTCGTCCCTCTTTGATATGCAGGTTTCCAGATAAAACATTTCTGTCTAGTTTCATATCTTTGTTTCCAATTAAACTTACACCGCCAACATCTGCATTCTGGTCTACATCTTTATCTTCAATCCTTTTGAAATTTACAGGGTTTACGGGAGTTGTTACTGTTGTAATATTGTAATCAGCAATTCCTTTTGCTTTTGCCAATTTCTCAATGTCTTTTATATCTAAGCTTTCAAATTCATTTGTTGTCCAGCCTGTCCAAGTCTCCACACCATTGATAATCTCTTTTTCCTGATGGTAGCCACCAAAACTACCTTCCTTATCATTACCAATCTTTTCTGAGTATTCACGAACTCGCTTTGTTCGGTACTCTGCATTTCTTTCTAAAAGAAAGCCTGCACCTATGGCTTGTCTGGTTTTGTCCTGCACCTCAATACTGGCATTTTTGCTCGCCACACCTGCAAGAAGCAAGGTACTGATTGCAAAAACAATCAACAATAAGAGAATACTTTTTACGGGCTTTCTGAACACAGAACGCCTTGCCAATCCAAAAAAATTCATGTACTATCCCTCCATTTTTGCTAATATATCTTTTGGGTTTGCTCGTAATATCGGAAGAATGGAACAGCACAATGCCACCAAAATAACTGCACCGCCTAAAAGGAACAACATTCCAATATCTTGTATCTGCAAAACCACTTTCAGATTTTCTGTTACTGTTTCTGAACCGGTAATGACGTTTTGCAAAACGCCCGAGAACAATTTACCAATGGCTGTTGCTCCTAAAACCGAAAGTGTAAATACACTGCCTGCTTCTAATAAAGTTTGCAGGAAAATTTCACTTTTTGTCTTGCCGAGGCTCATAAAGATTGCCACCTCTTTTTGCCTTGTCCGCATCCACATACATAACAGCAGGGAAACAACAACAGTACCAGTTACCAATGTAAGTACCAGCATAAGATTTGCCACCTTACTGATTTGCTCTAATGGAGCAGACATCTGTTGATAAAGGGTATCAGACGTGCTAAGTGCTACATCATTTCCGAATATTTTTTGCAGGCTGGTTTCCAGCACATCTAATTTTTCTGGTCTTTTTGAGTAAATGCAGATTTTTTCAAATTCAGCTTCTTTGAACAATTCTTTATAAGTACTGTTGTCAATAAAGATTTGATTTTCTATTCGATTGACTGCGGTAGTTTCTGACGGCTGGTCTTTTTCCGCATTTCCTGCGGACATGAAAATTCCAATAATCTGAACAGATACTTTTGTTCCGTTTTCTGTACTTAATTCAATCGTATCTCCAACTTTTAGCTCATTTTGATTTGCAAGGTTCGCATTGATAACAGCACCCTTTTTCTCACGCTTGATATAATCGCCAGAAGCTAAGCGGTACTGCATTTCTGAAAAAGGGCTGTCCTTTTCCAAATCATCATAGGAAAGCAGTGCTATTTTCAAATTTTCCTCATTCGTAGAAGTATTGAGCGTAACGGGAGCAAAATTATTCGGAAATACCTCTTGTCTACCAATGCGGTTGATAGACGAAACATCTTCTAGCGTTTCAATCTTGTTTACTTCATTCTCTGTTATCTTGCTGTCCTTACTTGTAATTTCAGCCACAATCTTAGAGTTTGTCTTTTCCTGCATGGCTTGTTTGGACTCATTTGTAGTCCTTAAAATCATGCTTGTACCTAAAATCATACTGTTTACAAGTATCAAAACAATCAACAGAAGAATGGTTTTCCCTTTTTTTCGCTGTAAATAGCGAAAACCAAGTTGATAAAACTTCATACTTCACACCTCTATTCCCAATGGGCTATGACAACCTTTGTTGCATTGAAATGATTTGTGTCTGCAAACTCTCCATAGAGATATACTTCAGATTGCTTTTTCACATCGGATATAGAACCCGTTGTTACATTTGTAACACCAGACTGTGCATTTACTGTGGCAATGACAAATTCACAATCTGGGTTATAGGTTACAGAAACAGCATTCTCTTTTTTTTCCATTCCCGGTGCTTCTATTTTTATCCCAGCTCCCCCCTCAATATCTTTTGCTTGATTTACCAAGCAACCATTGTCTGTAAATTCCAAAACACTTCCTATCAAATTAGCAGAATCTAATATGTCGTTTCCTTTATTTTCTGAAGAACCATTTGCATTTTCTTCATTCGTATTAGAATTGACAATAGGATTAGACGTATCTGGTTTCTCATCTGGACTTGCACCACACCCCGTCAATGCACAGATACATAATCCAACTGCTATGAATTTACTGATGTTTGTCTTTTTCATTTTTGTATTCCACCTTTCTTGTTCGATATGCCCCTATTGTAAAAGCAAACCATTCTAAAAATCCTGTAAAAAAGTAAGAAAATCATCATCATTTTTTAGAGGATTTTTACAGACTTTTCTGTTATACTGTCTATAATTTATATAGAAAAGGATTGATACATTATGAAAATACTTCTTCTGGAAGATGATTTAGAATTATGTAAAAATATAAAAAATTCGCTGGAAAAAGAAAACTATATGGTTGATTGTTGCAATGACGGGGAAACCGCTATGCTGTATGCCTTAAATACAGACTATGCTTATGACATTGCCATTGTAGACCGTATGCTACCGATTATTGACGGCTTAACAATCATAAAATCTATGCGTAGAAAAGGAATATCTATTCCTATCCTTATCATTACAGCCATGAGTACCCTTGATAATCGGGTGGAGGGTTTAGACGGCGGTGCTGATGATTACTTAGTAAAGCCATTTCATATCAAAGAATTGCTTGCAAGGGTTCGGGCATTGACAAGGCGACCTGCCAATATCCAGTTATCGTCTAAATTACAATATGGAGATTTAACTTTTGATAAAGACAGCCGAACCTTATCTACACCCGTCAATTCTATTTTATTAACTTCAAAGGAAACCGAATTGACTTTTGTATTTATGCAGAACCCAGAAACACTATTTTCCCGTGAACAGCTAATCCTTAAAATCTGGGGCAGTTCTTCCGAGGTAGAAACTGGCAATGTAGACAGTTACATTTCTTTTCTGCGAAAACGCCTAAAAGAGTTAAAAAGTTCCTGTAAAATAACAACGGTCTACGGGGCAGGGTACAAACTGGAGAAAGAAACATGTTAAATAATTTATACCGAAAACTTCATATTCTGTTTGCAAGTTCTGTTATGCTGATTATTACCCTTGTGATTTTCTTTGTTGTTGCGAATACGGTTTATACGGAGAAAATCAACGAAAGTACCTTGTTTCAAAGATTAACAACCTTGCTGATTTATCAAGCGGAAAGTGATTCTTCGGATATGGATAAAGCACTCAAAGCCTACGAAGAAAGTTATCATATTTTTTCCTTGATTAGCGATACAAAAGGGAATACCGTTTATCAAAGTGATTTTCCATTTCCAACTTCTGCGGACAAGTTGTTGCATGATGTAGAAAAACAGATTTCTACACAGCCATTATCACAAACAGAAAGCACCACAACTTCACAAGGCGGTTTTCTGGAAATAAAAGGAAAACATCACGATACTTATTTTGTTATTCCTGCTACAATTATGACAGCAAATGATACCGTATATCATGGGACTTTTCTTTATCAGACAGCTGGCTTGACGGATATTTTACAAAAGACATTACCGATATATCTTCTTATCTGGCTTTTGGCTTGTATCGTTGTTATCATACTAACCCGTTATCTGCTGAAAAAGTCTTTTGCCCCAACAGAACGAATATTGCAAAGCCAAAAAGATTTTGTTGCAACAGCGTCCCATGAATTAAAATCTCCACTTGCTGTTATGATTTCCAACACGGATATGCTTCTTGATAATGTTCCCTTAAACGAACAGGCAAGGCAAGCCGTACAGACCATAGATTTTGAATGTATGCGGTTATCCCGTTTAGTCAAAGATATGTTACTTTTAGCTTCTTCTGACGCAAAAACATGGACATTGCATAAAAGCACAATCAATGTAGATACCTTGCTCATTACGTTATATGAAACCTACGAACCAGTCTGCATGAAGCAGAATTTAGAACTAAAACTACATTTATCCGAAGAAAGTTATCCTGCCATGCTTACTGACAAAGACAGACTGTTTCAAATCTTGTGTGTCTTTATGGATAATGCCATTCAACATTCCAAGAATAATTCTTTGATAGAGATAGAAGTAATCGCCACCGAAAAGAATATTGCTTTTTCTGTGGCAGACCACGGACAAGGCATTTCTGATGAAGATAAGCAGTATATTTTTGACCGCTTTTATAGTGGCGACAAGTCCCATACGAACAAATCAAATTTTGGACTGGGACTAAGTATCGCCAAAGAATTAACCCAAATGCTGAACGGCACAATAACTATCAATGATACTGCTGGTGGCGGTGCTACTTTTACTGTTAAATTTCCTCTGAAATAGATTAAGGCTTGCAGATCATACAATATGTATGGAGCAAGCCTTTTTTCAAATCTTTGTCTTTTTGGTAATCTTGTAAATATATTCTTCTGGGGTAGGGCGTTTATTACCAAAATATTTTTTGAAATTTGCCTGCACCTCTGGGTCTGGGCTGTTCATGGCTTCATCAATCGTTGCTTCAATATCAGCCCGTATATCAGCCAATGAAACACCGCCAACCTTTGCACCTGCTTTCAAAGCTTTTTTAATATCTCGTTTTTTTAGACCTATCATATTTCAAATAACCTTTAATCTATATATTTTTCATAAACATTTTTTACATAAAAGTGGCTATTAAGCCAAAAGCTAAAATACCAAACATAAGAAAACCGAAAAAAGCACTAACACATAAAGCGACGATTGAAAATACATCTCGTCGTTTGGGATTTTTTACTAACGAAACCGAAAGAACAAAACCAGATAATATCGAGATTACATTTAATACAATCAATCCCGTTTGAAGTCCTCCTGTAATTTCTTCTGTAAAAAGAGAAATCAATAACGTGATAAATGGTAACAGCGAAATGATAAATGTAATAACACTTAATTTATTTTTTTTCATTTTATATTACCTCATTTCTTTTCGTCCAAAGCATTTAATAGAAACATATAGTGCAAGGGCTGATATGATTACAGCACACGGTATAAAAGGAAATAGCGATATTGTACTTCCTGTTCCCGTCGTTGTTACAGTATGTAATGCGTCTGATACGACATAACCACTATAACAATAAGGGTACACTAACCATAAAGGCGTATTAGCAATTAAAACCCCCGGAATTATTAAGAGTAAATTTAATCCCATAGACAATAGTGGTTTTTCAAATAGTACAGTAATCGCCCACATACAAGCAATAGCTGGAATCATTGTTGCAAACAATTTTAATGTCCATGTGAGTAAGTAGAAAACAGGAATATTTTCTGCCACATTCATTATTTTAGTAGCAATAATGCCTGCAATGATGAATGAACTGAAAAAGATTAATAATTCAATCATTAAAAAACTTAATAATACAAAGAACTTTGCCAATGCAAGTTTTCCTTTACTGATGGGCAAAGCAAGCATTTTTAATATACCATTATTCTTTGTTTCTCTGTTGGAAATCATAACGCAAACAATTACCATTGAAAATGGAAGTAAATAATATCCAAAAAGTAATGCACTTTGAATGAACATTGCCGACCAAGCGTCTGTATATTCTGGCGTCATATACATACTAATACTAGATACGCCAGAAATCACAACTAAGATAGGCGGAATTAAAAGCAAAGGTAAAATCATAGACCTTTTTACTTTCATAAATTCTATTTTTAACAATTCAATAATTGACATACGATTGCCCCCCTTTTATTCATAATGCTTTATTTTGCAAAGATACCAGCCAATCATAAAGAATATGATTGTTTCAAAAACTCCCAATATTAAAATACCTGTATCAATACTTGCTGTTGAAGCTACCGCAGGTTTCATCATCAGTACAAATGGATTGACAAGAAATAGTGATATATCTGAAAGGGACATTGCCATACCGCTAAAAAAACCTGCTACTCCAATACCTAATGTAAACCATATATTTTCACATCGTGATGACACCAAAAGCATAAATGCCAATACAGGTAAAGATGATACAAAGCAATATCCTGTATATTTGACAAGTGTTAGTAACTCAAAAGTTCCGTTGGGTAAAAAGATATTTCCAATAATACACAATGCTCCATTTTGCAAGACGATACAAAAAGTAAGCAAAACAAATAATATATAAAATTTATTTTTGAAAATAGATGATGTCTTAAAAGGAAGCATATACATCTTTTTAATTGCATTTCCTTGAAACTCCATATTATATGTTAAAGTTGTTGCCACGATAATGCCGAACATATTAAGAACCATAACCATTCCATAAAGTTGTGTCAGCAAAACGTCCATAGGCGGAAGCGGTAAACTCAACAAAACCTCTTTACGAACTATAAAATTTACAAAAGCGTATAATGCACCAAGAAGTCCAACAAGCGGTAAAACCACTAATATTCCAGTACGTTTACATTTTTTTAATTCTACGGTTAAATTCTTCATAATTTTAACCTCTGCTTTCTATTGGCATTGTCCTCATCAATCATAGATAAAAACATTTCTTCTAAGTTATCATTTTCAAAGCCAGCTTGATGTGCCGTCAATTTCAAATCATCAAGACTTCCTTCAAATAATAATCTTCCATGATTTAAAATACCAATATCGTCTGCTAATAATTCAATTTCTGACAGCATATGTGACGAAATTAGAACCGTACAGTCATATCTTTTTGGAAGTGTTTTAATGAGATTGCGAATTTCGTGAATACCTGCTGGATCTAAACCATTGGTTGGTTCATCTAAAATTAAAACTGGTGGTTCGCCAAGTAGAGCAGAAGCAAGACCTAAACGCTGTTTCATTCCTAAAGAATATTTTTTTGCCAAGCGATTACCAAATTCAGATAATCCTACTAATTCTAATGCTTTATCAACACTTGACGCTGGAAGTTCTAAAATTCTACGAATAATATCAAGGTTTTCTCTACCTGTTAAATTTGGATAGAATGACGGAGACTCGATAAATGAACCAACTTCTTTCAAAATACGAACACGGTCATTCGGGAAAGTCATGTTATCAATTTGAAATTCTCCATCAGTAGGTGCAGTCAAACCCAAAAGCATTTTCATAGTCGTAGATTTCCCAGCACCATTTGGTCCGAGAAAACCGTAAATACTACCTTTCTTAATGTGTAAAGATACGTGGTCTACTGCAATAAACTCTTTGTATGTTTTTGTCAAATTTTTAGTTTCAATCATGTTTTTCATAATTTTTAACTCCTTTCTCGTTACTTATAATATAAAACACCGACATTACAGCAACATTCTCTCTACCTTACATTTACCTTACAAATGCGAAAATGACTGTTCAACTTTTTTCAGAATGTTATAATAGGATAAAGAAAAAGATAAAGAGAGTGTGACAAACAAATGAAAGATACATACTTAAAATCAAAAAAAGTATTAATAGTTGATGATGAAGAAAGTTTAAGAAGTATGCTCATTACCATATTAGAAGATGAAAACTTTTTTAATATTATTACCGCTGATTGTGTAAAATCAGCTTTGGAAATCTGCCAACAGGAAAAACCAGATATAGCTATATTAGATGTTATGCTTCCAGACGGAAACGGTTTTGAACTTATGGACGCACTAAGAAGTTTCACTAATATTCCAGTAATATTTTTGACTGCAAAAGATGATATACAAGATAAATATTCTGGTTTTGGGTTAGGAGCTGACGATTATATAACAAAACCCTTTATGCCAAAAGAACTTGTCTTTCGCCTAAATGCCGTATTACGCAGATGTTATAAGGAAGATAGCCCTCTTATAGAATTACATGATTGTAAAATTGATTTGGCTAATGCACAAGTTATAAAGAACGATGAAGTTTTACCTCTTACCGCAAAAG
Organism: Eubacterium sp. 3_1_31; assembly: GCF_964249515.1. Classification (NCBI taxonomy): domain Bacteria; kingdom Bacillati; phylum Bacillota; class Clostridia; order Eubacteriales; family Eubacteriaceae; genus Eubacterium; species Eubacterium sp. 3_1_31. Next base: position 2,775 of record NZ_CAXUBY010000052.1, on the reverse strand, counting down.
AACATGATATTTTAGAAACACTTGTACGAAATGCTAATCATATTGTAACAATAGACGCTCTTTGTGAAGCTGTATGGGGCGATAACCCATTTGGATATGGAAATTCTCTCCTTGCTCATATTCGACGTATAAGAGAAAAAATTGAACTTAACCCCTCAAAACCAAAATCATTAATAACTGTTAAAGGATTGGGATATAAAATAAACGTGGAAAGCAGGTTACAATAATGCGTAATTTTGGAAAATTTATCAGTAAACATTTCTTTATATACTTATCAGTAGTAATTCTTATAGTGCTTTTAGATTTATTAATTTTCTTCCTAACTTTTAATGGTACTGTCAACAGTATAAGCAAAGATAATCCTATTCAAATACTAGAAAAAGTATCTAATAACCTTACTATTCAAAATGGAGAATATATATTAAATAATAAATGTCAAAAAGATTTAGTTACAAACAATATCTGGGGAATAGTAATAGATGATAATGGTAATGTAGTATGGAAACACAATCTACCAAAAGAAATACCATTAAACTATTCATTACAAGATGTTGCTACCTTTTCTAAGGGGTATATCGAAAATTATCCCGTATTTACATGGAAACAAGGAAATGATTTATTAGTATTAGGTTATCCAAAGAACAGCTATTCAAAATTTATGACTAACTATCTTCCCTTATCAGCAATACAGAAAACACCCTTTCTTTTTTTGATTATGTTAGTATCAAATATTGCCATTCTATTTATTGTGTACTACTTATCAAAACGAAATGTGATGTTAAAAATTTCCCCTATACTCAATGGAATAGATAAACTATCACACGGCGAAACGGTTACACTTAATATAAATGGAGAATTGGAAGAAATTGGAAATCGTATCAACGAAACGTCATTGCAATTAAAAAAACAAAATCAAGCAAGAGCAAACTGGATAAGTGGCGTTTCACACGATATACGAACACCCCTTTCCATGATTATGGGATATGCAGATAGAATATCTTCTTCATTAAATGTTGAGGAAAACGCTAGAAAACAAGCTAATATTATCAAAATTCAAAGTGTAAAAATCAAAAATTTGGTTCAAGATTTAAACCTTGTAAGCCAATTAAATTATAATGTGCAACCACATCAAGAAAAACCAGTTCATTTCTGTAAATTGATACGAGAAATTGTTGCTGAATATCTAAACAGCAATATAAATAATAAGTTTGAATTTGAATTGAACTTAAACCATAATACAGAACAAATCACTATTATAGGCGACGAAAGATTGCTATGTCGAGCAATACAAAATATTATTTCTAACAGTATCAATCATAATGAAAACGGCTGTATAATTTCAGTTAGATTAGAAATAAATGGAAATAATTTAGAATTAGTAATCAGCGATAATGGAAAAGGAATTTCCGAAAAAGAACTACAAAAAATACAATCGACACCTCATTATTTACAAAGTACAGATAATAGGTTAGATTTGCGACATGGTCTAGGACTTCTTCTTGTGAAAGAAATCATTTCTATTCATAAAGGAACAGTTTCCATTTCAAGTGCATTAAATAAAGGCTTTTCTACAACTATTTCCTTACCTATAAATAATCAATGACAAAACCGTAGCTTGTATATCACATCAGAGTGTTATATTACAGGCTACGGTCTTTTTATATCATTTATCCTACAATCTTCCAGTTACTATCCTTTTGTAACACAAGCTCATACTGTGATATTTGCGTCGCCTTTGTCTGATTATCAAGGAATTTTACCGCTACCTTGACTTTCACATTATCCCCGTTCTTTGTAAAGATAGGGTTTACCAATTCAGAATAAAGGTAGTCCCTGCCGATAGGTTCAATCACATTTCCAGCTACATAGTAGGCAAGCTCTTTTTCTGTGGCTGTTGGGTAGAGCTTAAAGAATGTTTCCAGAAATGCGGTAGCGTCATTGACGGTATCAGCGTCTACGCTTGCGTCTGCTTCTGGTGTCTTTAGCTCATAGTCTGATTTTTCGATTGCTGGTGCAAGGGTAGGGTTCTGAACGATTACCATATCCCCGTCAGCGTCTACATGGACTTTTACGGTATAGGTTGCCTTGACATTTCTTGTCTGTTCTCCCTCTTTTATCTGCTGATCTACTTCGTAGGTAGCAGAAAAAGTGTCCGTTCCCGATTGCTCGATATGCCACACAATCACATCTGTAACTGTGGAGCTGGTCGGTATATCGGTTCTAATGGTATCTATATTCAAGTCCTGCAATTCCTTTGTCAGATAACCGTTGATTGCCTGCGTCCTTGCTTCAATCGCTTCTTTACTGTTACTCCATGTGTAGTAGGACTTCGCAAAGTTCTTCACGAAATTTTCTATCCCGTTGGTGTCCTGTAAGCGAAGCTCAATGATTTCTTTTTCGTGGGTCGTGTGCTGGTCGATAGCCGTAAAATTCTTATACACCCCAAAACTCACGCTTGCGATAAGCACCACCCACAACGCAATCACGGTTTTCTGATGTGTGCCTACCTTGACAGTACGCACCTTTTTTTCTTTTGGTTCTTTGATAGTTTCTGTCTGTTTCTTATTCTTCTTAAACATATTTTTCAAGTCCTTTCTATTGTTTTACTCGTCCTGCACCGATTAAGTGCTGTTGCCAGTAACTACTGCTTAGGTCTGCATATCCTATCGGGTCGCCTGCATGGTACATCTGGTTATTTCCCACATAGTAGAGTAGGAAAGCACCGCCTTTCCTTATTTCTAGGGTAGGTTTGTGCAGTCCTCTCCCCGAACCGTG
>NZ_CAXUBY010000051.1:0-19428 GCF_964249515.1 Eubacterium sp. 3_1_31 | reverse complement strand
GCCGTATGAGGGGAAACTCTCACGTACGGTTCTTAGGGGAGGGATGGGCAGCAATGTCCATCTCTTACCCGACCAGATTTTGGAGAATAAGCAGAAGTTCATCAGCCAGATCATGACCAGTAAATCCCCGGTCAGGGCTTGTGAAGATGTGGATGATACGGCACTGTCCTATGCAGAGATCAAGGCACTTGCCACAGGTAATTCGTACATTAAAGAAAAAATGGATCTGGATGTGCAGGTGAGTAAGCTGAAACTCTTAAAGGCAAACCATACCAGTCAGATTTACCGTCTGGAATCCGATATTGCAAAGAATTTCCCGGTACAGATCAGTGCATTGAAAGAGCGGATTGCCGGGATGCAGGTGGATTCGCAGGTAGTAAAAAGCGTGGATTTACAGGATAATGACACGTTTGCCATGACGGTAGGGAATGTCCTTTATGAAGATAAGAAAGAAGCAGGCGAAGCGTTGATCGCCGCCTGTGCAGGTTTAAAAACCGTCAGCACCGGCGGAAAGGTTGGGGAATATCATGGGTTTACGTTATCTGCTTCCTACAATATGTTCTCCAATGCGTTTGAACTGACGATCAAAGGAAAATGCTCTTATAAGCTGGAGATCGGAAAAGACCCGGTAGGAAATATGCAGCGTATCCATAACACCCTTTCTTCCATTGACAGGAAGCTGACGGAAAGTGAGCAGAAATTGGAAACCGTACAACAGCAGCTTGCTACTGCACAGGAAGAGGTAAAGAAACCATTCCCGAAAGAAGCAGAGCTGAATGAAAAGATGGAACGGTTATCCGAGTTAAATGCATTGCTGAACATGGATGAAAAGGGCAATGAGACGATTATGGCAGATGAGGATATTGGCAGAGAAGGAAGCAGCACAGATAGCAGGGATGCTGTAGAAGAAAAAGAACTTCCGGAAACAGCAGACAGAATCCATAAGCCATCTATTCTGGAACGCTTAAAGCAGGAGAAGGCACAGCAGAATACAGCGGAACAGCCATCTGTACAGAAAACTGCAAAGAAAAAACACGAACAGGAATTATAAAAGATTTCCCGTCAGAGTTTTCTCTGGCGGGACATAAAATGGAGGGTTTGTTTATGGCAAATAATATAGAAAAACAGTTAAAAGAAATATCGGAACGGCTGGAGCAGGGAGTAAAAGAAATCTTTACTTCGGAGAGATATACAGAATATCTGAATACCATGTCCAAGTTCCATAATTACAGTTTTAATAACACCCTTCTGATCACCATGCAGAAACCGGAGGCTACTCTGGTGGCAGGGTATCAGGCGTGGCAGAAGAAGTTTAACCGCCATGTAAAGAGAGGGGAAAAAGGAATCCAGATCATCGCACCGGCACCCATCCGTGAGAAACAGGAGATTGAAAAGATTGACCCTGTAACAAAAGAGCCAGTGATCGGGGATGACGGTCAGCCGGAAACAGAGATTGTGGAGATGGTTATTCCAAGGTTCCGTGTGACAACGGTATTTGATGTCAGCCAGACAGAGGGAGAGCCGATGGCAGAACTGGAAATACCGGAACTTACCGGGAGCGTACAGTTTTATGACACGTTCATGGAAGCATTGCAGAACATTTCTCCTGTGCCAATCCGCATGATGGAGATAGAATGGGAAGCAAAGGGGTATTATCATCAGACAGAAAAATATATAGCGATTCAGGAAAATATGAGTAATGTCCAGACGATGAAAACTGGAGTCCATGAAGTGAGCCACGCATTGCTGCATGACCGGGAGGTAATGGATGCGGAAGGGATTTTAAAAGACCGGACAACCAAAGAAGTGGAGGCTGAAAGTATTGCCTATATTGTCTGCAACCACTTTGGTCTGGATACTTCCGAATACTCTTTTACCTATATTGCCAGCTGGTGTGAAAGCAAGGATATGAAAGCACTCCGGGCATCTATGGATACCATCCGGAAAACGTCTGCGGAAGTCATTGAGAATATCGAGACACAGATGCACGAGCTGGAAATGGAAAGACCAGTTCGGGATACTTTTCATAAGGAAGATTTAATTCTGCATCTTTCAGGCAGTATGGGTTCCGAGTTTACTTATGATCTGATCGAAAACATGAGCAGGGAACAGTTAGAGCAGAATGTGGGGGAATACGTCCGCCTTCTGGAAAGTGGTGAGATAGAGGAAAATGAGAAACCACTGGAAAGTTTTCTGGAAGAAAAAGGTGCTGCCGTCACACCACTCTATGATAGCAGTGGGCACGGAGAGAACTATCCGATTGATTTTTATGATGTGGAATATGATGCTGACACAGGCGTTACTTATTTTTCTGACCTTTCTCCGAAAGATCAGGCAGAGATGCTGGTGCAAAAAGCAGAGTTTCCAAGAAATATTTTTTCGGAAAATGAAAAGGCATTTGTAAATGAATATGCAGAAACCTTCCCTGGACAGGTGGAAAGACTGAATGACCTGGTATGGGATATGAGGGAATCTTACGATGAAGCCGGTTCAAAGCTGGTGTATGAAGTGATCCAGGCAGCAAGAGTGAACTTCCCAGCAAAGGAACCGGAGATTGCAGAAGAAACAGCCATGCAGTATGCCCACCGTCTAATCGAAACGGCAGAAGCTGCCAATACGGGAGATTTTACAGATTCCCAGAAAAATCTTATTGTGAATTTTGCATATAAGATGGATGACAAAGACGAAGTGCTTGGACTGGTGAACCGTATGATGACCGCAATCCGCAGACCGGAAAGTGAATATACGAGAAGCCTTATGAATGAAACACAGGCACAGATTGACAATTTTCCGGATGGCATGATCGGTTTTACCGAAATGCACGAGGCAGGAATCCAATTAGACCATATGCTTCCGCTTACGAAAGACCGGGCATATGAATTATACCGTGGAGGGGCAGAAATTTACATCTTACATGGAAATCCAGAGAATCCACAACGGGCAGAACAGGTGCTTGTAGAGACGGAAAATGAGATCCTTGGATATGACGGTATCTTTGGAATCACAGAAACAGAATGGGAAGTCCAGAAAGAAAGAGAAGTCTCTGCCACAAAACAGGAAGCACTGGAACAGCAGAGTGCAGAAAAGATTGATGAGACACTTCTTCTGCATGGAGAAAGCGGAAGGTTTGCCATTTATCAGATGGATAGTGGAGATGAGCATACCTATCAGTTTATGGGAATGGAATCCGCAGAGAGTCTGGGCTATACCATTGACGGAAAGGATTACCGGATGGTTTATGCAGCACCGTGGATGCCAACGATCACGTTAGACAATATTTTTGAACGCTTTAACATTGACCGACCGGAAGATTTCCGTGGCCATTCCTTATCGGTAAGTGATGTGATCGTGATAAACAGGGGTGCAGAGATCACAGCCTATTATGTAGATTCTTTTGGATTTCAGGAACTTCCGGAGTTTGTCCAGCAGAGAATGAACATGCTGGAACATAATTCCGTCAGGGCATATCCGCCAGTTTATAAAGGAACATTGGAACAGGCAATGGGAGAACGGGATGTGGATGCTTATCTGGATTCCAGAAAGTTAAACCTGGACTGTAAGAAAGCAATCGAAGAAGCCATCCGGGAGAATTTTGACGGGCTGCACTTAAAGCAGGATGCGGCAAAAGAAGTCGTGGAACGCTTCGGGGAAGAACGTATGAATTTTGTTATGGCAAATACCATCCGTGAACTTTCCCATGATGGAAGATTTTCCAGACAGAACAAAGACTGGGCGGAGCATATCGAAGTCCCGGAAAATATCAGCCGGGGCAGAAATCTGAACCTGGATTATGTGATCGAAAGCCACCCGGCAGTTTTAGATGGGTTTATCGACATGGCAAGAGCTGAGATCCGGATGCAGAGGATAGAACAGGCGATAGGAGAAAACGAAGTGACGATCACGGCAGAGACAAGAGGGTATGAAGCAGAAGGACATAACGGGACATGGCATACGGTTGATGAAAAGGAATATGCCGGGGAGAAGTTTTTCTTAATGGAACATGATGAATTTGGCTCCGATGTGGCAGGCATTATCGTAGCAGAAAATGGACAGCTTGTAGCGGAGGACTTGTGGAATGGGTTTGATGCAGGAGCGTTAGAAGCTGTATCAGAATATTTGCAGGAAAATGGAACAACACTCTATGATTTGTCGGAATTCCCGAAAGATTCTGCTGTAACCCTGCGGAGTGGACAGACACTTACAACCGAAGAAATACAGGCAGTACAGAAAGATACCTGGGAAGAAACGATAGTAGGAAAAAATGAATCTGGAACGGATGTCCGGTTTAATTTCCATGCAGTCAGTGAGGTGAAGCTGCCGGAAGGCATAAAGTTAAAAATGCCAGAGATCCATTACGTTGATAATTTTTATGTGATGGAAGATGTAAATGCAGAGGGTGTAGTAAAAGTAAACCGGTATGAATCACTGGATGAAGCGATGCAGGAATATTTACGCCTGCCAAATCATCAGGAAAAAGTGCTTGGTATCCAGAATACGGAAACAATGCAGGAAAGCATGGATTTTATCCGATGTGAAAACGGGATAGATCGGCTGACCCATGCGTATGAACAGATCGGAGGGTGGCTGAATCCAGAAATATATGAAGCGGTAAATAAAATGGAAAACATGCTGGACTGGAATGAGGTACAGATTGCATATCAGATTGGAAAACAATATTTTACAATCCAGACCGCAGAAGATGGCTATGACTATACGTTTTACAATGAAGATTATCAGGAGGATGATGGAGGAATCTATGACAATCCGACAATCTATGTAGATGAAGCTGCCAGTGATATTTTAGAAGATAAAGGGTACTCACTGGAAGATGCAAAAGTAGTGGATTATGAAGAACTGATGGCAGATGTGGAAGAAGTTCAGGAAGAACAGATGCAGCGGATACAATTAGAAAAGAACTGCCCGGCAAGTATTTTTGAAGGATTTCGCAGGGAAGAAGCAATGCAAACCTATGAAGGAATCGCAATGCAGTTTACCAGGAGTAAAGGGTATCTGACCATACAGGTAACAGAAGAAGGATATTCGTTTATTTTTTATGACTCTGATCTGCATGAAATTCAGGGTGGGGATTACGATAATCCAGATGCATCCATTCAGGAAGCTGCTTATGAAATCCTTAAAAGTGAAAGAATGGATGATATGGAATGTGTCAAAGTGGATTATAAAGAATTTGAAGAAATGACGATCCAGCACTCTAAAGATTTATTGCAGGAGGGGGAACTTCGTGCGACTTCTGAGATTGGAAGAAATGAAATGGCATTAAATAGCCTGAGCAGAGCAGAAGTAGAAAGAGGGGTTCTGTATCATGCACAGGCAGTATTAGAAGATATGGGAATGGAACAGGAGGTAGAGCTGCTTGCTGCAAGAGTGTATGGTTCCAGAAGCAGACAAGACCTTTACCGGGAAGATTCTGACCTTGATGTGGTTCTTTCCTATAAAGGTGATATTCGAGAAGATAGCTTTTTCAATGCTTTAAATGAATCCGGTATAGCAATGGCAGGAATTAAGGTGGATATTAATCCGATTGCAGAGGAGCGAATCACTCTGGCAGAGTATATAAAAGAATCTGAAAAATATCTTGACCAGCAGGAGATTAAAAAGCTCGCTACGGATTTGGATAATTTTAGTTATGACGTTGATACCTATGAGTATAACGATACGATTGAAAATAGAGAAGAACAGGTGGAAAAACTTACGGAGGATATTTTGAATAAGAAAACAGAAGCTATCAAAGACTGGCTGCTTGAGGTATCTGAGGAATCCGATATAGACAGCGATGTTATAACTGCCCGTTCTTTACTTTCCCGTCTGGAAGATACAGAGCGATTTTCTATCTTTGACAAACAGCCGGAGCAGGAACAGCCAGAAGCTACGATCAGTTTTTATGTCGCAGAGTGCATGGAGTTTCCGGTCATGGGAGAGTACCATAACAACCTCACTTTAGAAGAAGCCATTAAAATATATGAGAGTATCCCAGCAGAGAGACTGCATGGGATTAAAGGAATTGGATTTGATCTGCAAGATGGTGATGAAGATTATTCCGGGGAATATGAGTTGATGAGTGCAGACCGGATACGGCGTGATCTGATAGATATGATTCCACACTATAAAGAAAGCCCTCTGGTGCAGAAAGCAATCGCAGACATGGAAAAGTATCTGGATGAAAAGCATGGAAGGGTGCAGAAAACAGAACATACGGCAGAAACAGTAATAGGAAGTGGACAGAAGCCTTTTGCGGTTGCGGCAGACAGAAGGGCAGAGCAGGAACTGGTATCTGTAAGTCAGAGCCAGTCACAAAAGGCAGAACCTGCAAGCAGAGAAAAAGGTGAAGTGAAGAAGTCTGTGCTGCAGTCTTTAAAAGATTTTCAGGCAAGGGCAAAAGCACAGGAACAGAATAAAACAACGGAGAAATCCAAGACACATAAGAAGGGAGAGGTGGAATTATGATGGATCTGGCGATGAACTTTGATGCGGATGAATGTTTAGTAACCGCAATGTTTGATAAAGGAAACAGAAATGACACGATGGAGGCAATCGACCATATCATTCCTTTTCTGAAAGGCGATGCAGATATGATCGGGCTTGTCTGCAATACCATAAGAAAACTGTTCTGTATGAGCGATGAAGGATATGAAGTTTTTCTTATGGATCTGGAAGAATATAAAATGGAACTGGAAGAGGAGGACGAAGAATGAGTACAAGTCAGTGTGCAGTATATCAGGTAAAAGATACCCCAGAGTACCGGGATGTCCGTTTCCGTTCTTACGAGAAACTGAAAAGCGAAGGAAGAACAGTCCAGATAGAAAACTATCAGCAGGTGTACATTGGAAGAATCCAGCCGGGGGAAACTCCGGCTGATATTAAACTCCGTTTACAGAAGCAACGACCGAAGAACTTCAAAGGTCATTCCATCGGTTGCAGCGATGTGATCATCATTACCGATGATGGAAAAACCACAGCTTACTATGTCAACAAAGATGGTTTTATCATCATTCCGGAATTTCTCACAATCAAAAGTTCTTCCGATACCAGACTTTCCATTGATACGACCGGATATGAAATCGAAGGAAAGAAAGGAACATGGCTTGCCCAGGATTATATCCTAATGAATGAGAAGAAATGGTTTCTGATGGAACATGAGGAGTATGGGACAAGAGCAGCCTATGTGATTCTCAGTGAAGAAGGTACCGTAGTTATGAATGACTGTTACAACGGCTTTGATGAAGAAGCCAGACGGAACATTCAGAATTTCATGCAGCAACAGGCAGAGCAGGCACAGCAAAAACAACAGGAAATGCAGGCACAAGCCCAGACCGGACAGACACAATCTGGAGAAACACAAAAGAAGAAACCAGAGCTGGCAAACTGGCAGAAGGTTATGGATAATGGAGAATATCTTCGCAGTGCAGAGATGGCAGAAGAAGCCAACTATAATATGATTGACGGACTGATGAACAACACTCCAAAGAAAAAAGATAAGAACGCTCCACGGAGATCGGTACTGAAACGGCTCCGTAATCATCAGAAGAAGATAGCCAGTCAAGGCAAAGGACAGCCACAGCAACAGAAGGCGATGGAAGAAGAGATGGAAAGAAAGAAGAAGTAAAAAAATTTTGCCGGAATTTTTGATGATAAAATAAAAAAATGGTTGATTTTTTCTCTCAAATATCATATCATAATATTAACAGGACTCCCCGCACCTCTCACGCAAGTGATGTGTCCCATGGGGAGACATTTTATTTTTGGAGAAATAATGGTGAATACAAGTGAAACTAAAAATGAAAAGTTGAAAAATAATGAAGCAACTGTACAGGTAATGAAAAAACCGAAAACCTTTGCTCAACAAGTTGAAATTATTAAAGAAAAGGGTTTTATTATAGATAATGATACAGAATGTATCGGATTTTTAAAACAGGCGAATTATTATAGATTATCTGCTTATTTCCTTCCGTTTAGGAAAAAGGATGGGACGTATTTTTCAAATATAAACTTTCACAGAATTCAAAGAATCTATGAATTTGACAGTAGATTGCGTGGTGTATTATTTAATTATATAGAAAAAGTTGAATTATACTTAAGAACGCAATTAGCTTATTACAGTGGACATGTTCATGGGGCTTTAGGATATATGGATGGGGTTATTTACAATGATAGGCACAATCATGAAAAGTTCGTGAAACTGTTAAATGTATGTATAGAGGAAAATAAAAGTACATCAGTAGTTCAGCATCATAAAGAAAAGTATGGTGGAAATTTTCCTATATGGGTTATTGTTGAATTTTTTTCAATGGGAATGCTGTCTTACTTTTATGCAGATTTACAGTCTGGTGACCAGAAATATTTAGCAAAAGAATTATATGGTACATCAGTGGCCTGTTTAAAAAGCTGGTTACGCTGTATCACGGATTTGAGAAACCGCTGCGCACATTATTCAAGGCTGTATTATTGGTCATTTCCCGCATTACCCAAAATGCCAAGGGAATTAGAAACATCACCAAACAGAAAATTGTTTTCACAAATACTTGTATTAAAATTATTATATCCAGACAAAAAAGAATGGCTCAACAAAGTCTTGATAGAATTAAAAGCTATTGTAGAAGAATATGAGAATGATATATCATTGAGACATATAGGGTTTCCAGAAGATTGGTATGAGCAGTTAGAAAAATAGAGACATATTATAAGGGACAGAGGAGTAATCTGTCCCTTTTTAATATGAACTATAAATTTGGCTCTTTTCTATCCTGTAGTTGCTGCTTGCAATTCTTTCCAAGAATCATGTCAATATTCGCAGCCACAGTGCGAAGCTCCCGTTCATAATCCCGGTGGCTAGAAAAAACTTCCCGTTGCTTATCCCTCAATTCGATAAGCCGGTCCTTTTCGGCATAGAGGGCTTTCATAGAAGGTAATTTATTCCCGCCAGATTTTGCTTTGAGTGTTCGGAGGGCTGTGTCATACAGGGAAAGTTCAGCCCGGTGTTCTTCAGAAAATTTCTGTTTGTTTCGGCTTTTACGATAATCGGCGTACACATTTTTATATGCCAGATATTGTCCGGTAAAATGAATCTGCTCATTCACATCTTTAAGTTGCTGTTCAGTATCTTTTAAAGATTTTCTGGAAGCACTGGTCTGGTATGAAGCCTGATCGAGTGCTGCATGGAAATCATCAAGAGAATCATAGCCATGTTCCTGTATGTAGGCAACAGTCTGAGCCATCTGCTTCAAATTGGTGAGCTTTACTTTTTGAGCATAGGCTTCGCTCTGCTGTGCTTTAATACAGGTTTGCAGATCTATGACAAGACGGAGGTCTGATTTTATGAAAATGAACGGTGCTGGTATAGCAGAAGTATCGGAGAAAGGAACGGTTGGTAAATCTGTGGAAGTATTCGGAGACTGCTGTTCCAGAATTTCTTCTTTCTGTTCTTTATGGGATTTTGTGTTTTCCTCAAATGCTTTCAAGAGAAAATCTTCTGTGTATCTGGTTCCAAGATTCCTTCCAGTGATATATTTTTTTCTGCCAGGAAGAAGATAGCTGTAGCGGTTTCGACTGATCTTGAAGATGATGTGATATTTTTCATCAAGGATTTTTGAAAATTCCTCTGGTGATCTGGCGGTACTTGCAGCATCATCAATAGCGTCACGCAGAAATTGTTTCTCTGTCTGGTAACGAGTTTCTTTCGGTGTGATTCCATCTTCTTTCATTTCCTGATTCAGCTTATCTAATTTTTCCTGTCCCCGGCGTTGTGCCCAGTATTCTTTTTCGGTGATTTTTCTTTCAGCAGGAGTGAGCAGATCAACTTGGTGCAGCCCTTCTTTTTGGCACATATCCATGACTTCCTGTTTTAAATGGGTAAGGTATGCTGTGCTTAGATGGTGCTTGTATCCGGCTTTTGCTTCACAGTCAAATTCCATATAGGGTTCTTGTGGTATGTCATATTTACGGAGACTGTTGATTACGATGTGTACATGGATGTTTCCACTTTCATTATGACCGTCGGTATGAGTACAGACTAAAGCCTGATGACCGGGAAAGTTTTTCTTTGCAAAAGTTAATCCGAGTTGCTGGGCACGTTCACCGGTCAATCCACATTCATCCTTGTCTTTTGGGGCGAAGCTGATGATATAGTGATGGGATTTTATTTCATTGAAGTTTTTGTTCTTGTGATAGTAGCTGTTCAGTTCCTGACATTCAGATGCAAAAGAGAATGGATCACAGTTCAGACTGTCCAGATAATATTCTTCTCTCAGTATCATATGCCCTTCTTCATCAAGAATCGGTTTTTGTGTATACTCGTTGTGCTGGAAGATAAGATACCGTTCCGATTCTCCATAGTCAGAGTTTTTGTTTGCGATATGTTTAATTACTGCCACGAAAATCACCTGCCATTTTCATCACTTTATATTTCATTTCATAAATATCCCGGAGAGACTTTCGGATTTCATTTCTCATTTCAGAAGAGAGGATTCCACCCTGATTAAAATATCGGGCAATCTGATTTAGGTTGCTGCCAATTTTACCAAACTCGCTAATAAGTTTTTTTATTTCGGGAACATCTGCGGTAATTTCGTATTTGATGATGACTTTCTGGTTGACCAAGGCATTTCGGATAAAATCAGAAACCGTCATGCTGTTAGCCTTGGCTCTTTCTGCAAGAAGATCATATTCAGTTTCATTCATGCGTAAATGCACATCTTTAGTTTTTGCAAGAGTTTCCTCTTTCTTAGGTCTTGTCATTGATAACTTCCTTTCTTCGTGGTAGTGGTTTCATAAGAAAATCCAAATTTTGCGGCCTGCTGGGAAAGTAAGTGATGAAAAATTATCGCACTGTGACCATGTAAATGGAAACCAATACACATATCTGTGATTGTGGTCGAGGGTATGGGGAAACGAAATCCCCATCAAGTTGCAAGTCGCCAAGAACCCGGAAAGGGGTTATTGTGCTACATTGCGAAACTTGCTCTGAAAGAGAATAAAAGCCCTTCTATAATAAAAGCCGATTTGAGAAAAGGAATGATACCTGAGAAAAGAGGAAAGTAATTTGAAATAGGTAATAGCATTGAATCTGTTGGAGGAGATACCGGGAAATCCTATGTTACCATTTTGTTTACATGGTTTTTTAAGGGTGTTTCTTTCATTTGCCAGCAGGATATTTTATAATCAACCTATCCTATAGGAATCAAATCAGAAAAAGGCGGTTGATATTTATGGTTGAATTTGGTGAAAAACTAAAGAGGGCAAGAGAAGAAAAGGGAATGACACAGCAGACATTATCAGACGCTCTCTATGTTACCCGGCAGGCGGTATCTCGGTGGGAATGCGGGGCCAGGTATCCAGACCTTTTGACGGCTAAGAAATTATCAGAAGTGTTAGAGGTATCTTTGGATGAACTGCTGTCTGGGGAGGAAATGAAAAAATGCGTGGAAAAAAATCCTATTGTGGAATCTCCTGTGATAGGTAGAGTACAGTCTGCCTTATATGCCCTTGCAGGGGTAGCATATTTACTTATGAGCATTTCTACAATTAGATTTCTAATGCCGGAACTTGCAGGAGCAAACTCGGAAGTGATCGGATATGGAACTGCATATATATTAGGATATGTGCTGATTACATTGCTGCTTTTTTGCGGATTGGCATTTTCCATTCGTGGAAAATTAACACCTAAAAAGACAGGAGTGATTGCTGCTGCCTATTTTGGTATGCAAATATTATCAAATATTTTTGAACTAATACAGACATCTAGTATATGGCCGACTGTATTTCAAAGTATCATTTATCTGCTTTGTATTGTAGTTATTGTCGGATATTATTTTCAGACGAGAAGGATTTCTCCGATACCAGTGTATTGTGTTGCTACGTTTAACTTGATAAGAAGTGTCGTCATGTATTTTCAGATGTTGCAGTTGGAAAATGGCTTTGCATTTATTGTGAGAACTATATGGTTGATAGCGGTTGTGGGATATATGGGATTAATGGCATATCAGGCATATTCGTTAGAGAAAAAATGGCGATTGGCGGTAAAATAAGTAATTTGAAAGATTAAGGAAGGCGGAGATGTCAGTACAAATGAATATCAAATGGCAGGCTGTCATCCGGTGTGGATGGTTTTACCGTTGATCCACAGTGTTATACGGTTGCATTGGACGGAGAGGAAAGTGATCTTTATCCGAAAGAATTTGATGTCCTTTACCTATGGATGAAGTATTCGGATTAGGAATTTTCCAGAACAGATTTACGAAGCTGTCTGGCAGGGCCATGACTGGATGTGAGCATGTGGTCTACAACTTATTTGCCAACTCAGAAGAAAGCTGAAGAACTTGGATATAATCCAGACGGTAGTCGGCAGAGGATATAGGTTTGTGGGACAAGAAAAGAGGCAGAGGTAGCCGCTCTATTAAAGGAGCAAACACTTCTGCCTGTTTAACATTTTGCATTTCAAGTGCCTGGTTGGTAGTTGCTTTATATGATAGTAAAGGAGCCGCATTTTTATGCTGCCGTTACTATGGGCTTTTACTTTATCAGTGGAAGGACAATTTCTCCTGATAAAACGGCATAAATGGAAAACACACTAATAATACACAAAATTATGCCTATTACACGAATAACTATCGGAAATACTCTGTTATCAAACCACTTTTTGTATATATTGATAGGTAAAAGGAGAAGCAATAAACCAATAACCAAAATAATAGAAAATAAAGTTACATACATCTTGTTCCCTCCTATTTTTGAATTGCGGTAGCAATATTTTTCTTTGAGTACGCTAACCCGATGGATACTAAAATTGCTACAATAAGGTAAATATGAATCCATTCAAATATTGGCCTCAATCCATAGAAAACTACTTCACACGGGAAACCTATCAAATGCACAATAGTTCCCTGAATATCCCAGAACGCTAATATAAATGCAGTTATTGATGATAACAAGAATATTGCGTTGATTATAGTAGCTATTTTTTGCATAGTTACGTCTTGTTGTGTCCAGTAGAGAAATAGTGACCATGAAATCATCAATAAAATTACTGCCAACAAGTTTGCCAATACGGGTGTCCCCTCAAACAATATTCCGCCGACACTTAGATTTAAGGATATAACTACAAGGGTAAGCAGAATCGTACAGGATTTGCAAAATACTATTTTTTTGTTTTCCTTTTGATATTCAAGAGCCATACTCTTAAGATTTTCTTCGGCTTTTTTTGGAATATCATCAGATGCGATTCTCTCTCCTGCAAAGAGTTCATTCAATGTGATGTTTAGAAGCAAACATATATCATCAAAGAGGGAAGCGTCCGGCATACATTTTCCAGTTTCCCATTTTGAAACAGCTTTATTGGTCACACCGAGTTTTTCTGCAAATTGCACTTGTGTCATTCCATGTTGTTTTCTACAAGCGGCGATAAATGAGCCTATCTTTTTTTGTTCCATTGCGTATCCTCCTTATGGGGAAATTGTAACTCTTTTGAGGGTAGATTAACACCCACCAAAGGTAGAATTAAGGTGGAATGCTCTTTTTGATTGTTTCTACCTATTCGCTATAACGTTTGTATTATACTTCAATGAGTTTATATTCACAATAAAATATTCGGAACAGCGGGTTGACGAACGCTATATGAATCGTTTTCCCATCAGGCACTTCTGCTTTTTACTTAAGTTGCTAATCTTGCAGAACTATGGTACTATGCGACTTGTATATTTCGAGCATAAGAAATATAATAGAGGACAGTACAATATCAGGAGGTCAATCATGGATGGATATATGACACTTAGGGAAGCAAGTGAAAAATGGGGTATCACGGCCCGGATGATAAACTATTATTGCTCATCAGGAAGAATCAAAGGTGCGGTAAAGGTATCAACTTTATGGCTGATACCACAGGATGCAGAGAAACCTGCGGATAAGCGGAGAAAAGATAATACAGCTATGGAGGTGCAGCCATGAAATTATTATTAGTGGAAGATGATATGGAGATAAGCCAGATGCTGAAAGACTATCTGAGGGCGGAGAACTATGAAGTGGTTTGTGCTGCAGATGGAGAAGAAGCAAGTGAGAAATTTGACAGTGACTCTTACGCTCTTGTATTGTTGGACTTGATGATTCCAAAAATCAGCGGCATGGAAGTTATGCAGCATATCCGGCAGAGCAGTACGGTTCCGATCATTATTGTGTCTGCAAAAGACACGGATGCGGATAAGACACTGGGTTTGGGACTTGGGGCAGATGACTATATTACAAAACCATTCTCGGTGACAGAGGTATTGGCCCGTATTAAGGCAAATATCCGGAGGAGTACCCAATATTCAAAACCAGCGGAACCGGAAAATGAGACGCTGGTAATTGGGGATCTGGTTATGAACCTGACAGATTATACGGTAACAAAAAAGAATGTAAAGGTGGATTTGACGGCGAAAGAGTATGAAATCTTAAAGCTTCTTCTTCAGAATCCAAAGAAAGTATATACCAAAGAGCAGATGTATTCCCTGATCTGGAATGACGCATACCTGGGAGATGAAAATGCGGTCAATGTCCATATCAGCAGATTAAGAAATAAAATCGAGGATAATCCGAGGTCTCCCAAATATGTCATTACAGTTTGGGGTATCGGATATAAGTTAGGAGATTTATCATGAGCGATGCAACAATTATCTTTTTCCTGTCTGCCTGCATTGTAGTGCTGATCTGTATTGTTCTTTATCAGCAGTTTGCTTTCCGGACAGGAACACAGATTAAATTAAAGAAAATCAGCCAGAAGTTAGAAGAAATCCAGGATACGGACAGTGATGAAAATGTTATGGTCTTTACGGACAATAAGGTTCTTATGGATTTGGTAGCCCAGATTGACCGCCTGTTGGAGAACCAGAGAAAGGTCAAGGTGGATTACCGGCGCTCAGAAATTTCTTCAAAAAAAATGCTGTCCAATATATCCCATGATATTAAGACGCCCATGACAGTAATCTTAGGTTATCTGGAAATCATGCGTCTGAACAGCTCAGGGGAGAATGAAATGCTTTTGAAAGTGGAGCAGAAGGCCCAGAGAGTGATGGAATTGATCAACCAATTCTTTACACTGGCAAAACTGGAGGCCGGGGATACGGAGATTGAGATTTCAAAGATCGATGTCTGTGAGGCGTGCCGGGAGAATGTGCTGGATTTTTATGAATTGTTGACACAGAAGGAATTTCAGGTACAAGTTGATATTCCGGAAGAAGCAGTCTTTGTCCGGGGAAACAAAGATGCCCTGCAGCGTATTTTGTTCAATCTCATTTCCAATGTTGTGCGGTACGGTTCCGATGGAAAGTATATAGGAATGTTTCTCAGGTCAGATGAGAAGTATATTTATATCGATGTGGTGGATAAGGGGAAGGGGATAGAACGGGGGTTTGCACAGAATGTATTTGAGAGGCTGTTTACGATGGAAGATTCCAGAAACCGTGAAATACAGGGAAATGGTCTGGGGCTGACGATTGCGCAGAATCTGGCGCATCAGCTTGGCGGGAAGATTACCCTTGAGAGTGAACCGAATGTAAAAACCACTTTTACGGTAAAACTACGGAAATTTTCCTATTGAATTTCTAAGAAAGAAATTCGTAAGAATTAGTCAAGAGTTTTGAAAATCTTAGCCGCTAGAATGGTTATTAGAAAGGAGGCAGACAATATGCCATATATTTTACAAACGAATCAGCTTACAAAATCCATTGGCGGCAAAAATCTTGTAACCAATGTGTCCATGCATGTTAAGAAAGGCGAAATCTATGGTTTCCTGGGACCGAACGGTGCCGGTAAGACCACAGTTATGAAAATGCTGACCAACCTCTGGAAACCAACAGAGGGGAGCATTGAACTGTTCGGGAAGAAACTCACACCGACTTCTTATGAAGTGCTGAAACGGATGGGAAGCATTATTGAATTCCCCACCTTCTACGACCATCTGGACGGGAGGGAGAATCTGAAACTCCATTGTGAATACATGGGTTATTACAATCCCGGCAGCATAGAAAATGCCCTGGAGATACTGAATCTGGCAGACGCAGGGAAAAAGCCGGTACGCAGCTATTCATTAGGAATGAAACAGCGGCTTGGGATTGCCCGTGCCATTCTTAGCAAGCCGGAATTACTTATACTGGATGAGCCGACGAATGGTCTTGATCCGGCAGGTATGAAGCAGATCCGGGATTTGCTGAAAATGCTCTGTACGGAATACGGTATTACCATTGTTGTGTCCAGCCATATTCTTTCTGAGATTGAAAGCATTGCCGATACGGTTGGCGTTATCAATCATGGTGTGCTTATGAAAGAAGTTACTATGAAAGAAATATCAGAAATGAGCCTTGCTTATATTGAGTTAAACGTAATCAATACAAAGAAAGCATCCTATGTTCTGGCTGATAAGATGGGGCTTGATAATTTTAAAATCGTAGAGGACGGAAAAATCCGGATTTATGACCATCATGTGTCCACACAGGAATTATCAAAGGTTCTGGCACTGAATGATGTAGAGATTGTTGCTATTGGGAAAAAAGCAGAGTCTCTGGAAGATTATTTCCTGAAAATGACGGCGGAGGTGTAGCAGCAATGCTAAAATTAATCAAACTTGAATGGAAAAAGAACAATATTGGGAAGTATGTCCGTAATGCGGTAATTCTTGCGGGACTTCTTTGCCTTTTCATCTTTGCGCTGGCTTACCTGGGAATAGCCAATGATCCGGATACCGGAGTGCCGGATGCTGCGCCGGGGAATGAAATGATTTCTTCCTCGATTGAGTTGTTTACCAGTATGTCATTTCTGATTTTTACCAGTGTCATGTTAGCATCCTTCATCGTTACGGCATATAAGAACAGAACCATGAACCTGATGTTTTCTTATCCGATCAGACGGCAAAAGATACTGGTTTCGCAGATGCTGGCGGTATGGATTTTTAACTTTATCGCATTAGTTGTGACGAAAGTGTTAATTTACGGGTGTGTCCTTGCAGGCTCCCACTTTATGACGTCTGCGTTTCCACTTGATTTTAATATGGCAAGCCTGTCATTTTATGTACAGCTTATTTTGAAGTCAGTGGTGATCGTAAGCATGAGTTTTATCGCATTATTCATCGGCCTTGCCATGAAATCATCAAAAGCAACCATTATTTCGTCTTTCCTGCTGATTTTTCTGACACAGGCCAATATAGGTGATTTTACGATGAAGAACAATTTGATTTTTCCAATGATTTTGACTTTCGTATCATTGATCTTTGCGGTTCTGTCGGTATACAACGTGGAAACGAAGGATTTGATGTAGCAGGAGGTGTCTATGAGAATGAAAATGATTTTGTGCATGAGTCTGTTGGCGGTATCTTGTTTATGCGGATGCAGTCAAAATGAAAAAGTCAGTCTTTCAGAAACATACGATTCGGAAAACATATCTGCCATCAATATGCAAATTGACTCCTGGCAGCTTAAGATTATGGCTTCTGCAGATGATGATGTTCATGTTACTTTAGATGGAGGAGCAGCAAAGGGAGCGAAAGCTCCGTCAGCAGAGATACAAGATTCTGTACTGAACATTGTGCAGGCAGAGAGCGAAGATGCCGTTTTAAGCCAGTTCTCTCTGGGCAAAGAAGGAGAGGTAACCGTGTATGTTCCTGATACGCTGGAAGGAACAGTTACCATTAAAAATGGCTCCGGCGATATGGAAATCGACAGCCTTGTTGCTTCCAAACTCACGCTTGATAATTCTTCCGGCTATATTGAAATGAATAATGTAACGGCAGATGTAGTTGAAATTGCATCTTCTTCCGGAGATGTGAAACTGTCTGACGGCAAGATTGACAATTTTCAGATCGGCACATCGTCTGGATATGTAACGTGGAAAAATACAGAGTCGGAGCATATTTCCATTACTGCGAAATCTGGTGAAGTCAATGTATCTGGTTTGGGAGAACAGACCAATGCGGAGGTTTCCACAGGTTCTGGCGATATTGGTATTTCTTATGGAACACAGCCACAGAACCTTTCATTTAAAATCTCATCAGGCTCCGATGATGTGTCAGTGAGGTTGGATGATGCTTCCTATACGATGGAAACTTCCGCTTGTAAACAGGGGAAGATTGGTGATGGAACATATAGCCTGACAGTGAACAGTGACAGTGGTACTGTAGTAATTCACTGATGGATTTAATTAAAGTAAATGGAAAACTGCTGGAGCTGTTGCTTCTTAATGTATTAAACGAACATAAAGCATATGGGTATGAATTGACAAACCGATTCGCTCCGGTTTATCAGAAGTCATCGGGAACAATCTATTTGGCGTTGAAATCTTTATGTGAGAGAGAATTGGTCAGTAGAGAAAGCGAACTGTCTGCTGGAAGAATTAGAGTTTACTATACGCTAAGCAGTGAAGGGAGAATATATTTAAGTAGCCTTCGAGAGAAATTAGATCTTGAATTGAAGGATTTACAGTCTTTCCTGTAAAAATTGAGGGTGGTATTTTGCAGATAGGACAATGGATTTATGTCCTCTGTGTGGGAACAAAACAAGGCTATGGTGTCGTGTGGAATGGGACATAGCTGGATGTGGGCATGTGGTATAACGTGATTTGCCGACTTAGAAGAAAACTAAAGAACCTTGATGATATGATTCAGACAATGATTGGAGGATATAAATTTGTGGTGTAGAGCAATCCAACGTGCTGGTATCATTGTATGCTTTATTTTCCCAAAGGGTATAGTTTCTTTAAAAAAGTACATTCTTGTTAAAAAATGTGAAATGTTCCCCTTAACCTGAATATAGAGGACGAAGCACGCTTTAATGGAGGTGGTGTTATTGATACAGCGAGCGTACTGGAGCAATAAATATGATTTTTTTAATGTGTAAAAGGAAGGCGAGCTTGTGTGGGAAAAGTGTTAATAGCTGCATTTGACGATAAAGAGGAAACAACATTTAATGAGTTGCTTTCGTTTTTGAAATCAAAAAGCCATATAAAAGTGCTGAATACTTTCCCTAATAATAGCTGTTTGAGATATGGTAATTTGGAAATAAATGCAAAATACCGAATAGTAGAGAGGGATGGGAAAAGTATTGAACTGACTAATTATGAGTTTGAAATCCTATATTTGCTGGCACAGTGCCCTGGACAAGTATTTTCTAAAGAGCAAATATACAATCAGGTATGGAAAGAACCTTATTATAGGGCAGAGGACAATGTGATGAGTCTGATTCGGAGAATACGAAAGAAAATAGAGCCTGATCCGTCAAAACCTATCTATATTTTGACTGTATGGGGAATAGGATATAAATTTAATAATGCGATATAACGAAAATGAGCGGCATTCTGTCAATTCTGAGAGACAGAGCCGCTTATTGTATGAGAAAACCCCCAGATAGTCTGGGGGTTCCGTAGAGCTTTAGCGATGAGCCTTTAAAAATAAAACTC